>NZ_JACFYJ010000006.1:0-182968 GCF_037126505.1 Paraburkholderia bengalensis | reverse complement strand
GGCGGTGGATTTGCCAGCCCGGCTATCGTGGTGGCGCCCGTCATCCAGACCGAGACGAAGATCGATATTCCGACGCTGCAGAATTTCGGCGGCTTGCAGTTTCTCAACCGGCTGCGGTAAGTCCCAGACATAAATTGGCCGTCCGCACACTCAGCGGATATGGCCGCCTGATTGCAGCGACTATTCGATGTCGTAATCGGCGACGATACTGACGGCGCCGAAGAAATTGGGCGGGTTGGTGCGGTGCGGCTGTAGGTGGGAGTAGACGGATCACCGGATGAGGAGTGCGAGGTAGGAAATCCGGTTGGAACGTAACCCGTTGATTTTTCAACAATGGTCCCGCGCCGGTCAGCTTCGGGATTACCACGGTTTTCAGAGATTTCTCGATGTGTGCCACGCAACGTGGGCACAGTTTGGGCACACCGGATCCTGCTTCCTATCGAAACATGTAAGCCACGCACACGCCGACCGCAATGCCGGCCAGAATTTCAACGCGCGTGTGTCCCATCCGCTCCCTGAGGCCGCTGTCGATCCCATTGGCAGCATTGATCCTGTTGATGGCGGCGGCATGTTTCCCGACTTGACGGCGCAGGCTGTTGGCGTCCAGCAGGACGATGAATGCGAGCGTGACTGCAACGCCAAACGCGGGCGTATTGACGCCCTCACGGAAGGCGATGAGCGCGGCCATGCTGGTGACGATCGCGCTGTGATTACTGGGAAGGCCACCGTACCCGATCAGGCCAAACGCCAGCCTGCGAGCCCTGATCGAGTTGACGAAGAACTTGAGCGAACCGGCGACCAGCCACGTGACAAACGGGACTACGGCGTAACTGGTCATGCAATGCCCCATCCAGACAGGGCGGAGATACAAACGACGGTCCACGCGACGATCGTTGAGATAAGCAACGGATCCCGCACGAGTGCATCGGTGGGAGATTCGCCCTCGCCCTTCGACTCGACGATGAACCAGTAGCGGAACAGGCCAAACAGAACGATCGGGATGGTGATGACGAGTCGGGAGCCGTCGTTCATCACGTAGAGGCTATAGAAGAGCAGCGCGCCGACCGCGGACATTTCCGCGTACCGGTCGACCAGCGAGATGGAGTAATGCTTGAGCACCGCCCGGGTCTCGCTGTCGGATTTCATCGCGAGCAGTTCCTGACGGCGCTTGAGGGACGCCAGATAGAGCGCGAGACAGAGCGTCGTGACGAACATCCACGACGACAGGGGAACACCGAGCACGACTGCGCCGGCGACCACGCGCAGGACGAAGCCGGCCGCGATGCAGAAGATATCGATGACCGGCTGATGCTTGAGCTGGAGGGTATAACCAATGTTCAGCAGCAGATACGCGCCGAGCACCAGCAGCAGCCTCCAGGTGGTCGGCAAGCTGATGGAGACGCAGGCGGCCAGCAGCATGCCGATCATGACCGCAGCGACAAACGGCGGAATCTGGCCGGAGGCGATCGGCCGAAACCGCTTCTTCGGATGCCGTCGGTCGCGCTCGACGTCATTCAGATCGTTAAAGACGTAGACGGCAGATGAGACGAGACAGAAAGCGATGAACGCAATGCATGCGTTCTGAATCGAGCTTTCAAAACGAAATTTCCCGGAAAACAGCAGAGGAGCGAACACAAAGAAGTTCTTGATCCACTGCAGCGGCCTGACAAGCCGGACGAGCGCGCTCAACCGGGATGTCGACAATGAGTCCGACATGGAGTTTTTGGAGACTTATCAACGAATTGCGCTATTATACGCCGCGCTTTTAGCCAAACAGACCAACCGTGAATTACGCTGCCCTCGTCGCAAGTGGCCTCTTCGGAGCCATCGCAAGCATTCTTCTCCGACTAGCCGGAACGCATGAAGCAGCAGGCCTCCTGTTACGCGGTCTCGCCATTGTTTCGTACGGTGCCGGATTCGTCCTTTATGCGCTATCGCTAAAGCGCATTCCGCTTACCATCGCCTACCCGCTGATGGTGGCGGTGAGCATTATCTCGGTCGCCATATTTAGCGCGATCGTGGAGCAAAACGTCACCTGGCGTCAGGTGTCTGGCGCCACGATCATTTTGGCCGGTGTGTGGGTTCTGACATGGAAATGAAAACGATGCCCCGGTGGGCGCGTGTGGTCGCGCTAGTTATTGCAGCGATCCTGTTGCAGGTGACCGTCCTTCACAAGCTGCAGGTGAGCGGGATTATCGACAAACTGATCCCGTGGGACGAATGTGCATATATCTACATGGGCATCAGCAACGCGTTCCTGCTCAAGAACGGTGTGTGGCATGGCCTTCAGTACGCGCACTCGCCGGTTTCCATCCTGCCTGCGACGCTCGCTGCGCTATTCGTGCCGCAATCGGACGCAGCGCCGTATTGGATCAATTTCGTTTACCTGATCGGCCTATTCTGGTTCGTCGATTGGGCGTTGCGGAAGCAACGATACTCGTCGGCCGTGGCGTTTGTGCTTGTGCTGATCACGACGCCGTTCGTTTTCATTTTCACATCGCACATCAAGGCGGACTTTCACGGCGGTGTGTTGTTCTTCATCCTGCTATCGGTTCTATTTCAGCCCGACGATGAAGAGGAAGTGAACTTTGGGATTCCGGCGGTGCTTTCGGTCCTCGTCGTCATGACGAAGCCAATGGCCTTCTACGTACCGGTCCTGCTCACAGCCGTATTCGTGTTGTCGGCATTCGAGCGCTGCGTCTCAGCTGGTCGGCTGGACCGACAATCGATCCGTCGACACGCCCTTCTAGCGATCGTTACGATCGGCCTTTACGCGTTGCTCGTCTTACCGAACCTGCCGTTCTTCAAGGCGTACATCACGCAAGCCCTTTCTCCCACATGGGCATCGGGAGGACCGTTCGGCTGGAAGCTGCGTTATTACATGCCATTTATCACACCCAGCGATGTCGAAGATAACAAGCCGTATGGGTTCTGGGGACGCAACATCGCCGCGTATGCCATCATTTTTCTCTGTTTCGCGGGATTTGTGCGCTCACTGAAGGTGTGGCGCAAGGCGGCGTTGATCGCATGCGTGGCGGTAATTGCGTTGATTCCCGCCGTCATGTCGCCGCAGCAGCAGTGGTCTTTTGGTTCTCTGTTTGCTGCCGCGGTTGTCGCGTTGCTCTTCTTTATGATGAGAGCGATCCAGACGACTCGCGCCGCGAGTGCGGCGAACTGGATCGTGATCGTTTCCAGCATCCTCGTGTTCAACGTTACTGTCGTGCAGTACCGCTCCTGGATTCAATCTTCCCCGCAAACGACACAGGAAGCCAAGGCGATCACTGAGGACTTCGTTTCGAAGATGGATCCGAAGATTTCCGGAAACGCTCCGAGCCCCTCGATCTACTTCCCTTTCAGCGGACCAGTTCCTGACTTCGACTTCGGCATCCGCTACTACCGGAAGTACCACACGATTCCGATGGGGATGGTGGAGGCCTTTACGTTTGACGAAAACGTCATCAACGGTGGCTTGAAGGATTACAGCTACGTCGTCATGCTCAGCGACAACTTCCAGTTGATCGAATTTCTCGAGTCCAACCGTCGCCGCGGTGAGTTCCAGAAGAGGATCGAGGAAAGGTGGAACCTGGAAAAGCTGTCCACGCTTCCCTACGCAAACGCGACATACAGCCTCTATCGGGTCGTTTCAATGAAGAACTAGCGCACTTGCCTCCGATCGATCCATTGCATGGCACGGTGCGGCCGGAGCCGCACCACAAGATTTGAACGTCAAGGTTCCTGCTCGATCGACAGCCAGTTCGCAGTCGACACCCCATTTAGCGTCATCGATGCGCCGGTCGTCTGAAATACACGCAGCGTGATCAGATCGCCTGAGTTACAGATGACCCGGAACGCTCCGCTGACAGCATTCTGGAAGGTGTTCCCGGTAAGTTGCTGTGACAGGGTCGTGGACTGAACGACGACGCCGTTGACCGTTGCTTCCAATATGATCTGGGCGCCGATCACGGAAGACGCTGGCGTCAGCGCGATAGCCGCCCGAATGTCGTACGTCCCCGCAGCTGGCGCGGTGTACACGCCCGTCGACGCGACGAAGTTCGAGCCCTGATTCATCGTCGCAGTCCAGCCTGTAATCGTGGTCTGCGTCGACGTTGCGATGCTCTGCGAAGTCGAGTTCGATGCAATGACCTTCGAATTCACGCCGTGCACTGCCCCGGTGACGGTCATGTTCCCCGAATCATCCAGAGACAGCAGTTGCGTCGCGCCGCTACTGCTATAGATATTCAAGACACCGTTAACCACGCCGAGGAACTTATTCGGCGTGGTCGCGCCGTTACCCGTCATTTCAATGATCTGGCCAGGCGTCGACGTGTTGGTCATGTGAAACACGCCCGTCGATGATGGCGTCGTGAGCGTCGGCGACGTGCCGAACACCAGCGATCCCGTTCCGGTTTCATCGGAGATTACACCGAGCAACTGTGCCGAAGTCGTCGCGGCGAACTGCGATAGCGCACCGCTCGTCAATGCAATGGCCGAGGCGCACGTGAAACCTGAGTTAGTCGTCCAGCGCAGCGCGTTGTTTGCGCCCGAGCAGCTCGGCATTGCAAACGCCGTAGGCGATGCCGTCGAGCCCGTTGCATTGGCCATCACCGTATTTCCGGCCTGCGGAGCCAGAGACGTTGCTGTGACGTTGCCCCATGCGGGCGCGGTCGTCGGGCCGGTCGATACGATCGCCTGACCGATGGTAGAGCCGGCAGGATTGAGCAGCTGAACCGGATTCAGCGTCGCGCCGAACGCGATCGAGGAAAGCGCAAGCAGAGCGCATGCGAGAAGTCGTTTCATGTCATTTCCCATCCGGGATGATGGCGTCGCCGCCGATGGTTGAGGTAAGCGCGTTATCGCAGTGGCCAGGATTGACCCAGTCGAGGACCCGGCAAAGTACGCAGCCCCATTTGCGACCAGCATTGCGGGCCTTCGCCGAGCGCTCGCTGATGGTTTCGTTGCTCGCGCCGAACAGGACGATGACGTTCACGCCGATGTCGAGCCACTTGAGGATGTTCAGCAGGTAGCGGCCGATCAGGTTCACTTTTGGCCCCCCGCCAACAATTCGGTCTTGCGGTCGCTGCCTGCGCTCGATCCGAAGTAATAGGCGATCACGCCCGTCCACGCCGTGCCGAGCGAGCCGAGCATCAGCATCAGCGCGTCATGCGTTGCGGCCGGCAAAGCGACGAACATCATCACGGCCAGCACGCCGAAGAAGCCGAGCGTCACGAAGAGAGCGAGGAACGGCGCCGTCAGGCTCTTCGTGCTGATCTGCATCTGGCGCGCGCTCGCGCGATCCTGTACGGCAAGCGAGGCGAGCGTCTCGGTATTCTTGAACCCGGCTTCGGCCATGCGTGCGGCGTAGTCCTGATCCGCCTTGCGCATCGCGGCCAGCTGCTCAGGCGTCGCGCCGCTGATCGCCGCGGCCACGGCGTTCTGACGCTCGTCGATCGACGCGTTCGGCTGCGACGTGATACCGAACACCGATTCGAGCGCCGTTACGGCGCCGCCCGCAAGCGGGCCGCCAACGACTGAAGCGATCGTCGGCGCCAGTTTGGCGACGACTCCAAGTGCGTCCGACCATCCGCTCATAGCGATTCTCCAGTGCGCATCATCTGCGCGAGTCGTTGAGCGCGTGCGCCTACCTGCGACGCCCACGCGCTATTCAGCATCCCGGCTGCGGCGTCAGTCCATCGCCCCTGTCGCATAGCCGCGAGCGTGTTTTTGAAGCCGGTGAGCTTGCTCATGCCCAGGTTGAAACACATGTTGCAGATGACGCGCTGGCGCACGTCGTTCAGATCGGCCCACCACGGAAGCGATGTGTTCAGGTCGTGATAGACGTTCGCCAGATCGGCGTGCAGCAACGTGTCAACCTGCGCATCGGTGAGCGGGTACGACCAGCCAGCGGGCAGGGGCGAGGCCTGCAGGTTATGGCCGACGCCCGTCGTCGGTATGCCCTTGGTGTCGCGATAAGGCACGTACCGCACGCCCTCATCCCGCCGCAGTTCTTCGATCAGCTGCGCTTCGTTATCAGGATTCATTCGCCGCCCCTACGCCCGTTGTTGCGGACCAGGTAAAACGCCTGCAAGCCGATATAAACGATCGTGGCCGCAGCGACATACCAGTTGATGTCATGACTCTGTAGCCATAGCCACCAGTTCGCCCCTAAAGGCGGCGCTGCTTTCGCAACGCTCGATGCCACATCGCCCATTTGATTTCCCCGTTGCATGGTCGTTTTCTAGTTGGGCACTCGAAGCACCCTGAACCCTGTGCCGCCGCTATCCGGCGCGCCGACGCTGATGGTCCCGCCCCCACCACCGAGATTCGGGTCTTTATTGAGCGCGTTGTTCGTGAGCGTCCCGGTTCCGTAGAGCGAGACGCGCACCTTGTCGCTTGCATTGGGCAATCCGGTGTAACCGAAGCCGTTTAGCGCCGAGCAGAACCCTGTCACGTCGATAATGTTCATGCCGGCGCTGTTGTTGAAATTGATCATGCCGAGCTTCGTGTTATCGATTTTCGTGCTGATGACATTCGTGCCCGACGAGATGCCAGCTGCGCTGTCACCGATCGTGATGCCGTACACGGTCGCAGAGGCATCGCTGAAGTAGTACAGGTTGCCGCCATAAACGATGTTGCCGTTCGAGCGCAGGTGGATCTGGGTAACGGTGCTGCCTTCCACCACGCAGTTCGCCAGCATGTTCCCGGGCGTGTTGAGCTGTAGGCCGGTCGATGCCAGTCGGCTGTCGAATGCCGAACCCCAGATATGGGAGTTCACCAGCTTGCAGCCGGTGCCATTCACCTGGGTCGTCATGTTGTACGGCTGGTTGCGGTAGATGTTCGTGTTAACCAGACTCGGATCAGACGGGCCGCCCCACACCACACCGACAGCATCGCAGTCGTGAATCAGTGAGTTATTCAGATTCGATTGCGACTCGAATCCGTGGGGAATTGCACCGGGAATGCCGAACTCAGTGCGGATACCGATGCCCGTGCAGTTCGCGATTTCGATGTTGTCGAGAGAGAACGTCGCGCCATAGATGCCGAAACCGCTGCAAATGGCGCCGTTCGCCTTATTGCCGTCCAGCGTGATGTCGCGCATGCCGAACGCGTACGCACCGCTCACGCTGCCCGTGCCCCATAGCGCATCTGCGTTGAGCGTCGAGACGAGCCAGTTCATCGTGGCTCCGGCCTTCGCCTGGATCGTGGTCGCACCGATGCCGGCGCCCTGCCAGATCACATTCGAATTGCGGATGATCATCGAACCCGCGGCGAATGTGCCGGCAGGGAAATACAGGATGCCGCCGCCGGCCGATGATATGGCTGCGTCTGCATTCGTGATGGCCGCTGCATCATCGGCGATGCCATTCCCGACGGCGCCGAAGTCCCGTACGTCGTAGACCTTCGTGATGCGGTTGGAAAGTTTCGTACCGGCCGCAACGGAAGCATCGACGACAGCGGAAGCAGCGAGCGCTGGCGCCGTTACTGCGCCCGGCGCGAGCTTAGGGGCCGTGACAGACCCGTCGACGAGCGTCGAGGTTTTGACCGTGCCATCCGAAGGCGCACCGATCGAGCGGACTGCCCCACCACTCACGTACACCCGGGTTACGCCCATCGGAATCGGCGACGTGAACGTGAGCGTTTGCGCCAGGAGCGAGAAGTTTTCCGGCCCCTGAAAATTGGTATCGAAGTGGACATCGATATTGTCCGCTGACACATAGTTGCCTTCGAGCGTCAGCGCGAGCGTGGAACCCGGCGTGAAATCAACGCCAGCTGTGAACGTCTCAACGGCCGAACTCGCTGCAATCTGGTTGATATCGTCCTGCGTCAGAAAACCGTCCGTCAGAACCGAGATGGGAAGCGCGCGCGTCACGCCATTCGTATTGCTCCACATCGGCAGCTTGTCATCCGGCGAAAACGAGTTCGCGACGACCAGATCGTTGATTGTTGTCATTGCCCCGTCACCCCTTGTTCTGCAACGGTGCCGTATTTGCCCGCTGCAAGGTCTTCAAACAGGATCTGGCCGTAGTTGACCGGATCATTCTTCGTTGCCCGATACGGCGCCCACTGGCCAGCCAGAGGACCGTCATCGAACAGGATTTCGCAAAGGATCTGCGTCTTTTCCTGATCCTCCCAGCGCACGTTTCTTACTTGCATGTGGGCTCTCCCTACGCGATACGGACGCCGATCGTCGCGCCGTTGTTGTCGTGGTCGTTGAAGATGCCGGTCGATAGCCACGTGCCCGGAGCGCCGCCGGGCGCCGTGAATGTGGTGCCAACTGCCGCGCTGAAGACGGTAAAGATGCGTGTGTTACCAACACCGTTCAGCACGAGCGGATTGAACCAGTTCGCGTGATAGACGCGGCCGCCGTTGACGTACAGATCGGCAGCTGGCATCGAATACTTCGTGCCGTCCCATTGAAGTGAGCGGGATCCGTCAGCCACGAACGCGAGAATGCCGCCGAGCGTGACAAGGCTCGTCGCGGATGTGATGTTGGCGTCCTGCGTGCTGATGTTTCCGCTCGTCGAGATGCTTCCGTCCTGCGCGATCGTGACGCGTCCGGTTTCGGTGGAGTTGGTCACATCGACGTTGCGGATGACCAGGCCGCCCGTCCCCGTCCCCTGGTTGTTTGTGAGGCGGCCCGCGCCGTTCGCCTGATCGTTGTAGCTAAGCCAAAGGCCCGCGCTGTTCGGATTCGATGCAGGCTCTGAGACCTTCGCGTAGTTGAGGTTGGCGTAATGAAGATCGAGGTAGTACCGCGCGCCGTCATTTCCGACGATCACGAACGGGATCTGTTCCGGCGACGTGTTATCGCTCGGAATGTTGCGATACATGCCGAACGCGGCGACCCATACGAGATTTGTCGACGGGCCGGAGCGAGCGCGAAGATCTGCCAGATCACTGGCACTCTGGACGCTACTGGTGCTGAGCGATGTGAAGATCGGATCGATTTCGTTCATCGCCGCATAGACCGTGCGGCCCTGCGCGTCCTGAACGACGATCGAATACGGGATCTGGCAGAACATGTGCACCTGAGCGCCGCCAGACACGGCACGTCCGTGCGTGGTACGCACCGGTTGCTCGAGTACGGTCTCGCTCGATGAGTCCGAATAGATCGTTTGCGGATAGGCGCGCGGGTCCAGACCAGGCTGGCCGATCCAGATGTACCCGGATTCAAGCGGCAGACCGTAAAGGTCTGAAAAGAATGGAAGCGCACGCGCTTCACTTGTGGTGGCCATGCTATCTCCCAAAGGTAAGCGGGGCGCCCTGTGGCGCCCCTTTTCAAACCGCGCTTACGTCTGGTTGAACAACATGATCCCGCACATCTCGGGGTTGGTAACCGACACTCCGTAGAACGCATCGACGCGATACAGCGACTTGTACGTCTCGATGTGCGCCTGCTTCGTCATCACGATCTCGATGCCCTGATCGGTCGTGCCGCGCATCACGGCGAGACCCTGATCAGAAGGAACAGCGAGGCGACCCGGCAGGATTTCCACCGATTCCTTCTTCCAGAAGCAGTTGACGCCCGCCGTGACGGTGTTCAGCCACGTGATAGCCGCACCCGCTGCCGGCGTCGCCGTGCAGTTCTTGTACGACAGTTCGGCGTCCGTGGCGCCCTGCCCGGAGATGATCGCCGGCGTGATCTGGATCGTGCCCGTACCACCGCCGCCCGAAACGATGCCGACGACGCGGAAGGTCTTCGGCTGGCCCGTGTCGATCTTCGTGATCGGGTGCACGTTGTTGACGCCCGCGATCGTGAACGCATCGCCAACCTTGACCGTACCGGACGTGACCGTGATCGCCAGCGCCTGAATGCGGTTGTCGACGTTCGACTGTAGCGGGCCGCTCGGCGACGTCGCGAGGTTCTTCGGCACCGTGTACTGGTTTGCGCCGTTGACCGTCACCGTTACGCCTGCGGCGGCCGTCAGACGCGAGATGTAGTCGGCTTTCAGGACACGCTCGAAGCCCGCCACCTGACGGCCAACCGTTGCCATTTCAAACGCATCCGCCGCTTTCTGGCCTTCGACCAGATACGCACGCGAGGCCAGATTGCCCGCCATCGCGTTGTAGTCGCGCGAACCGAAAATGGAATAGCGGCCGTCGTAGTCGATGCCCGACTCGTTCATCAGCGCATCAGCCTGCGCCAGATCGTCGAAGCCCGTCGCGGCGACCGTGCGTTTCACGACCAGCGAACCGAGCGTGGAAACCGCATTCACGACGTCGACGTTGATGTCGGAAGCGATCTTCTGCTTGGCCGCCGTACCGAGGCGATTTTCCTGCAGAGCATCGCGCAGTTCGGTTGCATCCATCACCCACGGCGAGCTGCGCACGGTGTCGATCGCGGCCGGCACCGTGATCTGCGTCTTCGCGTTGAAGTTGGCCGACTGGTCAAGGCCCGTGTACGAACGGGCGATGTACGGCATCGGGCGGCGGATGATGTCGCCGGCGCGAGCCATCATGGTCTGGTCGTTCTGGAAGACGGTGACCGCCTTCGACATGACCAGTTGATCGTGGAAACCTTCGAGGAGGCGTTCGAACGCGATGCGCTCTTCTTTGGAGAACGAGTTTGCGGTCGACAGATAGGGTGAGGCCGGAGGCTGTGCCATGGTCTATGTCCTAAGAAACGAAAAATGGGAGGCGTCGTGACGCCGCAGATTTCGCATCCAGCCAGGACTGACGCATGGTGCGCCGATAGTGCTGAGATACGCGGTTGGCGGGATCGGATAAGGAATTTCGCTCTTATACGACCCGCTCAACGTTTGGCCGAAGATTACTACTGGAAGTTATATTAATCAAGCATCCCTGATTAATCAGCGCAGGTTGTGTTGCCGCTTGTACGCGACAACCTTCGAATAATCGCCCGTGCGCGCAGCTTCCTCCCGCAGGCGATCGAGTGCCGAGCTGCCGCCAGTGTTCGCCGACGTGCTGCGTTCGGACGAAATGCGCGGCTCGGGCGGCGGACGGTTCTGTTTGCGCGTGTTCAAGTTCATCTCCATTTTGGCAACGGCAACGGTGAATTTGACGGGATCGGTGATGCGCGACAGTTCGATCAGGCGCTCCGGCGACTTCGACAGCGCATAGACAAGCATCGCCGGATCGTCGGCGCCGCGCATGAGCAGACCCGTCTGCGTCTGGTTCAGGATCGAGCCGACTTCCGCTTCCGATTCCTTGAAATCGTCCACGCCGAGCGCCTTGGCGCGCGCGGCGTACGATTCCTTGAATGCTTCGAGTTCTTCCTGCTGCCGACGCTGCTCATTGAGACGCTGCTGGTCGGCGCGGTCCAGCGCGGATTTGCGCTCCATCCAAGCGTCGTAGGCTTCGCCGAACTTCGCTTCGTCGTAGTCGAACTGGTCAAGCGTCGGCTTGGGGCCGAGCTCTGGTTCCTTCTTCGGCAACTGGGAGCGCAGTTCCTCCAGCTCGCGCTCGAGCCGCCGCTTGTCTTTCAGCGCACCGTTGAAGTTCTTGCGCATCTCCTGAAACGTACGGCTTTCGGCGGGTTGCGCAGGCTCCCGATTTTCCTCACCTTCAGGCGGCGTCTGGTGCTCCCCGCTCGCAGTGGAATCGTCTTCGGTCTCACCTTCCCCACCGGCCGGCGCGGGCAGATCGTCGTCGAACAGCACCGGCCCCTGTCGTTGTTCTTCGGATTCCTGCCCATTGCTGGCGTTCTGATCGATCACTTCTGCCTGCTCTTCCATTTACTCACCCTTTTGTGTGGTGGATTGACGCCGAAAGTATACGGTGCAAATTGCGAAAATGGAGTACAAACAGTGTCTAGAATGTGCTAGTCGTCCTAACCGAGAGAGGTCAAAGAGTGATACCACTGCTGTTTTTCTGCGTCCTGTGCGCTTTCCTGTTGCCACCGGGCTACACGATGGCCATCTTCCTGACCCTCGCCGTTGGCCGGATCATCTACCTCACGCGTGATTCTGCGATCGACGCGGCCGCCGAGGCTGTCACGGCACCGGCGAGACTGGTCTCGGACATTCGGACAAACGGCATGAAAGCGCTGCGCATCGTTCTCTGGTGGACGGCGGCAATATGCTTCCTGTTCGCCGTGCTGAAAACCTTCCACATCTCATTCTGACCATGCGCCATTTCAAGATCATCAAGGACGGGATGGACGTCAATGCGCTGGCGCTGGCCATCGCGATGAAGCCCGAGCGGTGGGAATCCGACACGTTCCTGCGCAAGTACCCACAGGGACCGTTCGGCGACACGCATACGATCATGCTGCGCTTTCCGAACATCGCAACGGGCCTCACCGACGAGCAGATCGAGCTCTACAAGCAGAACCTGCTGCCGGGATACGACCAGCACGAGTCGGTTTACTGGCCAGGCTGGGATGAACTGACGGCAGCACACGATTTCGTGTTCGATCTGGCGCGCTTCACGCGCGCGACGCGCATCGGGCGCGTGATGATCAACCGCGTTCGCCCAGGCGGTCATATCTTCCGGCACGCTGACACGCCGGAGCACGTGCGCTACTGGCGGCGCTTTCACCTGGTCATTCAGGGCGCGCCGGGCGCGGTGATCCACTGCGGCGAGAAGGAAGACGGCAGCGAGGATGAGGCGCTGCAGATGCTGACGGGGCGCCTTTTCTGGTTCAGGAACGAACTGTTCCACGAAGTGCGCAACGAGTCAGGCGTCGACCGGATCTCGATGGTTATCGATTTGCACCTTGGTTCCACCGCGTCACCGTTGGAATCACCCGAACCTGAGCCGCCGCAGCCGCGACGTGCCGCTTCCTCTCGGAAACGTTCTTGAAATGCGACATCGCCACGGCTGTATAGCGAAAGCTGTCAGCCGCGTGCGAATGCTCATCGTGCTTCGGGTGACCCGATTTCGCGCGTGAATAGCGGCGCAAGTGCTCGATCAGCTCGTTCACGTCGTCTGAATCTGAAAAGAACGCGTTCTTGAGCGCTGAGCGCACCATCTTGATTCCCGGCTCGACGCCGATGTCGGGAACCGTCTCCACCTGCCAACCGAGCTTTTCCACCGTCTGTTTCGTCGTCAGCCCCGTCTGTACCGAGCGCGCGTTACCGTCGTGCGGCAGCCAAATCACGGAATTCTTCCAGCCGTTGTCCTTGAGCCAGTCGCAATAGTGCTCAATGGCGTAGTTGTTGTCTTCATGGAAGCCGACGACCCGCAGGCCGCTGATGTCCGCCTGGGAGATCGTGATCGACATCTTGTCGTCGATACCGAGGTCGAATACGGCGTGCGTGCCCAGCACAGGATCGGCCAGCAGCGGACGGATACGGTTCTCTGTGGCGACGATATGCATCTCGCGCCGGTAGATCGCGCCGGCTACGGCCGAGCGCGGCACACCTTCCCAGATGTGATCGTAGTCGTCCGGATCGTCTGCCTTCGAGCGCAGCCGCTCCGCTTCCATCGCTGCATTCCAGAACGGGTTGCGGTCCCAGTTGACCTCGATGATGCGCGCGTTTGACGGCCGCTTCTGGATGAACGTCGTGTAGACGGGATCGGTGTCGAGCTCCGGATTCATCGAGAACCAGATTTCGGACGTCTCTTTCCGGATCGTCGGCAGAAAGAGATCCAGCGACTGTTTCGTGATCGCCTGCCCTTCTTCGCCCCACGCGATGTCGATATCGAACAGGGATTTGATCGAGTCGGCCGTCTCGTCGCTCAGGCCGCGGAAGATGAACTTCGAGCCATTGCGGCCGTTGATTTCCTTCTTGCCGATGTCGAAGAAATCTTCGAGCCCGCAGTCCCGGATGCGCTGCTCGATGATGGCCTTCACCGACTCATCGATCGATTCCTGGATTTCGCGGAAGCAGAGGATACGCAGCGGCGCGGACGCGGCGCGGATCACCAGCGCCGTCGCGCAGGCCATCGATTTACCGGAGCCGCGCCCCCCCATGCAGGATGGTGTAGCGCGGCCCTTGCGTCAGCAGGCATTCCGCCCAGTCAGGAAGTGAAACGCTCATCGGCCAACGGCGGGATGGTTAGAGACGTGCACGGGCGCTTGCGGCGGCGCAGCGCCATTTCCGGATGTCAGCTGCTGCGCGGTCGGATCGGGCTGCACCTGCTGGACGCCATGCAGCGGATTGATGCCAGGCGACGGCGCCGCGTTGCCGCTCGCGATCGCCGCGTTCACCTTGCCATCGAGCGGATGCTGCGGCTGCGCTGCGCTGATCTGCTCGGCGGTCCCCTGCACATTGCCCATCATGCCCTGCAGCATGTTGATGATGGTCGACAGTTGCGCGGCGTTGGTCTGCGACACGGCCTGCGCCGCTTTCGCCTGATTGAGTTCGGCGGTCGACAGCGACTGCACTGCGGCGGCCTGCGACTTCGAGGCGTTGGCGTCCGACTCGCGGGCCTGCGCCAGCAGCGCGACGGTCGCGGCGTCGGGCGGCGCATTCGCTGCTGCGGCCTGTTCTTTCGCGAGTTCTTCCTCTTCTTCCTGCGTCGGCTTCACGACACCCGCTTGCACCAGCTGCTTGCGCGCGAAGTTCGCAAGATCGTCCATGCCTTCGCCGTCGAGGTTCTTCACGAGCGTCATGATCATCAGCTGCTGCGTCTGCTGGTCGGTGGTCATCGGAATGACCTTCGACAGCGCATTGACGGTCGCGTCCTTGCGGCTATTGAACGCCGGGCCGACGTCGATGAACACGTCCATGCCGCGCTTGAAGCATTTGCTGATGACCGGCTGTCCATCGCTGCCGATCGACGGGACATTGATCGTCGCTGTCTCGAATGTCTTATCATCGTTGACGGCGCTGAACTTGCGGTTCTCTTCCGTGTAGATGTCGCATGCCATCGACAGGTAGATCTCGCCGCAGCGCTGCATCGCGCGCTTCATGCCGTCGGTGAATATGTACACCTGCATGTCCTGATGCGCCTGAACGCGGCTCACCAGCGCATCTGACGTGTTCGCGACCACTTCGCCGGCGGCCAGATCGCCGCCCGTCACGTCCATCATATCGGCAGCAGTGATCTGAATGAGACCGGCAAGCGCGGGCGGCACGTCCGGCTGCTTGATGTAGCCAACCGGGCCCGACATCGTGGTCGAACCGTCTGCACCCGTGACAGGGTTGATGAGCAGATACGGATTGTTCGCGATCAGGTCATTCGCCCACGTCAGTTCGTGGCCTGCAATCTGCTCGGGCGTCAGGATCGGCTTTTCGCGGGGCGTGAATGCAGTGATGTCGGCAAGCGTGCTGATCTGCATGTTGTAGAGGCGCTGCGAATCCTTGGCGAGACGCACCGATCCCTGGAAGCGTTCGATCCCGTCGATGATCTGGCGGATACCGAGCACGACCACGATCGGGATTTCCGTGCCTGCGATGTATCCGCAGTCTTTCAGCACGCCAGAGCCGTCGAGGAAGTACTTGCGCACGCGCTTGCGGTTGCGCTTGCCGGTGCGGACCTTCACGTAGCCGATCGATTGCCAGTGCGTTGCCTGCTCTGCCGCTGTCTCGCGCGATTCGGCATCGACGCCCGCATAGACCTTCTGTTCGAGGCCCGAGTGCGGCTCGCGCCACACGGCGAAGTCTTCCGTCTTCTGCTCCACCTCGTAGTACTCGCCGATGTACACAGCATCGTTTGAGAACCAGTCGAACTGCTTGAGCTTGCGCACCTCCTTGAAGCTTGACGGGCGCGTCTCGAGTTCCAGCTCGGCGCTGTCGAGGTATTCCGTCGTGTACGTGTCCCAGCTGATCGGGTTGAGCACCACGCACCACTTCGCATCCGACTTGTCGAGCTTCTTGCTGTCCGGATCGAAGAACACGCTGATGTCAGCATCGCTGATCGGCTCGAAGAGAATGCGCTGCGGCGCTTCGTCGTCGTAATCCGTCTCCGCGCGCACGTCGTAATCGTTCGTCAGACGCCATGCACCCATGCCGCCGGAGGCCGCCTCGTCGAAGGCGGAGACGAACGTATCCTGCGCCTTGCTGTACTGCTCGTCGGATCGATAGACAGTGCGCAGCGCGTTCATGTCGTCCTGGCGCGTGTCGTCATCACCGGAGCGGAAGTTGACCGTCATCGCGTTGGCGCGGTATTCCGAGACGATCCGGCGGACCGCCTTCTGCACCTTGTTGACGACGAAGCGCGGCCGGTTTTCGAACTGCGCGCCGAGGCCGCCCTCCCACTGGGCACCGTCGACGAAGGCAAAGCGGCGGTCTTCGAGCGCGGCAAGCCGGATCTGCTGCTGCGGCGCGTACGCGCGGTCAAAGCGCGACGTGGCACGCTCCCAGACCTTCTCCAAGCGTTCTTTTTTGGTCACAGCCATAGCGCCCACTTCCGTTCAATAGGTTCGAATTTGCGCCGCTCAAACAGCGGTGCAGCCGGAAAAGCCAGTTTCTCGCCTGCCATGAAACACTTCACGCCGCGGCGCCGGAGCTCCTGTTCGGTCGCTTCGAACAGCGCATTGCCGAACATCGCGCCGCGCCGGGTTTGCTCGACGAAGAAGATGTCGCCGATCCCTTCGAGGCAATCGATGTAGTGGATGCTCGGGCGCACGAAAACGACAAAGTAAGCGACGATCTGGCCATCAAGCCGCCCAATCATCATCACCAGCTGGTCCGCGTCCTGCATGGCGCGATAGAGCGCCACCTGCGGCTTCAGGTCGTATCCCTTCTGCTTGTGGATGCTGATCTCGTCATAGTGCTGGTGCAGCAGCGGAAGCAGCTCTGCGTACACTTCGTGGAACCGCTCGACCGCAAACACGGGCTTTTTCATGGCAATCCTAACGGCTCTGGTTGAACTGGTTCGCAGTTGTCGCGGCCCCTGCATACCCCACTTTCCTCGCAAGCTGGTTCACGAACTCACGACGCGCGGCGAGCGACTCATAGTTGCGCAGCGCTGCCGCCAGAAGTTTACCGTTCGAAAGAAGCTTCGCGGCGTTCTCCGTCGTGATCGATGACACCTTTTGCGTGATCGTGCGCGACAGTGCCCCCGTAAGCGCGCCGGCCGCCATGCCGCCGATCGCACCGACAGGACCGAACGCCGCACCAGCGCCGCCCGAAATCAGCCCCTGCACGGCGGCGTCCTTGAGCGCGGATCCAAGGTTGCTGCCGAAGCGCTTGTAGACGTTCTGGTTCTGCGCCGTGTCGCTGCCCGCGATCTTGCCAGTCTTCGCATAGCTGGCCGTCTGCCGCAGCAGATCGTCGGAGACGTTCGCGAACTGCTTCGCATCTTGCGGCGACATGTACGGCGTGTACTTGTCAGCCGTCGAGCGGAACTGGCTGCGGTTGAACTCCGTCTCGCCGCGGCTGTTCAGATTGCGTTCGGACACTTCGCTCATCGCGAGCTCGCGCGCGCGTTGCTGGCGCAGTGCGATCGCCTTTGCGCGATCGGCTGCTTCCATGTCGGGCAACAGCTTCTCGATGGCGCGTAGACCTGCGGGCGAATCAGCGTTCTGGATGGCTTCCTGCGCCTGCGCAAGCGCTGTCTGGCTGGCCCGCTGCGATTCGATCGCGCCCACCTGCTGCGCGTGCGCACCGTGCAGCTCGCGATACGCAGGTGATTGCGCATCGAGGATCTTCTGAAATTCGGATTGCGCAGCGGCATGCTTCTCGCTCGAGGCGAGCGCGCGGCGGATGAATTCTTGCCCGTGGCCGGGAAGACCGGTGAGGCCGTTCTTGTTCTGCAGGTGGCGTGCGAGTTCAGTCAGCGCGTCCAGTGTGTCGGCAGGCACCTTGTCGGCGGGACGGATGCCGGGCTTCATCTGCTCGGCCTTGATGCTGTTGATCGCAGAGACGAGCTTGCCGGGATCGACCTCCTTCGTCACCGGATCGACGACGCTGTACAGGCGGCTCTGGACCGCCTGCATGGCATCGATCGGGCCCGAGGCCTCGGCGAAGTTCGCGCGCGCCTTGGCATAGTCTGGAATGGCCGTGTCCATGACATTCAGCAGATCGTTCTTCACGCCCTGCAGCGTGCGAACCTGCGAGTTCTCGCCGGCGCGCGCGGCCGCGCTGATCTGATCGTCGAGCGCTGCCTTCGCGTTGACGAGACCGCGGCCCGACACATACTTCTGAGGCGCAGACTTCGCACCGCCCACGTTCGCATTGGAGCGGTTCGTCGCCGTCGTGAAGATGCTGCCTTGGCCCTGGTTGGCCGCCGTCGTCTCGGCCTGCGAGATCGCTTTCCTGATCGCGGGTTTTTGCAACAGAGCGGCCATCTCCGGCGTGTCGATGGGAATCCCGACATGCGTCGCAAGGAAATCGTCCGCCGCCTGTGCGCCGCGCGCGGTCTTCAGTGCCTCCAGTTGCTCCGGCGTGCCGATGATCTGCTCGAGCGTGTCAGCGGCGGCCGCCTGCCGCGCCCGCTGGAGATCGTCGAACACGGTCGATCCTTCGTCGCGCGCCATGCGCTGCGCGAGTTTCACAGGCGCATCGAACTGCGGCGTCTGGAGCTTCTGTGCGACGTCCTGTGCGAGCGGTTGTACTTCGCCCTGACCTTGCGCGGCGAGCGCGTCACTGCGCTGCGCGGCGGCTTCCGCGGCCTGCTCGACCGCCTGCGGATTGGCGGGCATGCCGGGATTATTCGGCGTGCCGCGCTGTGTCAGTTCTGCCGCGATTGCCGCATCGTTATCCGCGCTCGCGTTGGCGAAGACAGACGGATTGGCGTTCGTGCTGGCTTTCTGGACTGTCGTCACATTCGCATCATTGGCGAGTTCGGCCGCCGTCGGCGTGTAGCCAGGCGTCGCGGGTGCATTCGCCGTCTCCAGCCTCGTCGCGAGCTCACCGGGCGTATTGCCAGAAGCCTGCGCGATGTCGGCCGCAACGTTGGCATCCGCAGCATTGCCGGCCGCTGCCACCTTCGTCGCCTCCGACGGCGCTTTGCCGAACCATCCTTGCGCCTTGGCGATGCCCTTCGCGATGGTCGGATTCTCCATCAGCGAACTGGCGACGTGCCCGAGTGCCTTGCCGACGCCCAGACCGACAGCGCCGGCGACGCCCCCGACAGCAGCATCGCGCGCGATCTCCGAGCCCGACTTGTTGTCAGCGATGGACGGCACCGCGCCAGCGAGCGCACCGCCCGCGACGGCCGTCGGCAACGATGCGCCACCAGCGGCGACATAGGGCGCGGCCTCCCCGATCGCGCCCGCGACCTTGCCGGGAATGCTGTTGTTGGTGTCACGCGCGACCTGCTCTTCAACCTGATGCCGCGCGGCATTAGCCTGATCAGCGAAGTCGTTCGCACCGACAAGACGGCCGCCGGCCGAAGCGATGCCAAGCAGCCCGCTTGCGACGCCGCCGATACCGCGCTCGGCGACATCAGAGAGCGTGGAACCTGTCTGCGCTGCGGGTGCGCGCGTCACAGGCGCGGTGGGCATGGACTGGGCGGAGACGCCACCAAGAGGCGACCAGCTGTTGTCCTGATCCGGCTGCGGTGTCTGTGCCTGTGGCGGCAAAGCGAGCGAACCATCTGCCAGTCCTTTCTGGACGATCGCCAGCTGATCGGGTGTGAGCGTGCCGTTGCGCATCGCTGCGAGCGTCTGCGGGCCGATTGTCTTGGCCTGCGGCACCACGCCTTTCGCTGCTTCGAAGCTCGCTGGGGCGCCGCTCGATGCATTGTCCGATCCGGCATCCGCGCGCACGAGCTGCGCCGGATCGATCGCGATGCGCCCTGCCTTCACGCGCGCATCGACCGCATCCATGTCCTGCGGCGAGAGGCGTCCCGAGTTGTAGTCAGAGACGATCTGCGCATTTACGCCTGCACCGGGCGCGACAGCAGGTTGCGGCGGCGAAACGGACGCGGCAGGTTGCTGAGGCGGCGCCGCAGAACCGACGACCGTCGGATCGAGGCCATAAGACGCGGCGCTCGGCAGCGCCTGTGACTGCGGTTGCGAAGGCGGCGCATCAGGCGTGTCGATACCGCCGTTGCGCGCATAATGCGCCATCACGCGGTTCGTGTACGCACGCGTCTGGCCACCCCAGTTCGCCGGATCGGTGCCGCCGATGTATTGCGTGACGGCGCCCGCGGCGCTGCCCGTGCGCTGCATGCCTTCCTTGAGCAGATACGCGGCGCCCAGCGCGGCAGCTTCCGGCGATGCCGTCGGATCGATGTTGTACTTTTTGATGATGAGCGCGCGCGTCGCTGGCGTGATCTGGTACGGCGTGACCGCGCCGGCGCTGCTCACCTGATCGGCGTTCGACTTCTCGCCGGCAAGCCGGATGCTCTGCAACAGTCCCGCGGGGATGCCGGCCGCCTCCGACGCGCTCTGATCGGCCGCCGCGTAGACCGGATCCTTGTAGCTGACAGGAAAGACGGAATCGCTCATTTTGTCGGGTCGAAAGAGTCAGCACCACCGGGCGCCGTGTAGTAGCTCGGCGCGGCCTTTTTGGCGAACTGTGTGAAGCTGTCGCCTGCCTTGACGAATGCAGCACCGTCAGGCGTCTGGATGGTCATGTCGCGATACGCTGGGCCGAACGAACCGTTGTTGCTGCGGGCCCAATCACCTCGCGCGTTCGACCATGCGGCCTTGGCAGCGAGGAACTTCTGACGCGCCTGCAGATAGGTCGCCCATGCTTTCGGGCTGTCGGTCACCTGCGGCACGTTCTGGACGGCGCGCGCAGTCGCTGCGTCGGTGAAGTTGCCGTTGACCATGCTCGCCGTCTCTGCCTGCGTGACGACGCTCGCCGCTTCCTGACGAAGCTGCTGCAGGCGTGATGTGTCGCCCGTCCAGCGCCGCGCGGCCTGATCCCACGTCGCGCCGAGAACGCCGCTCGTGCCGCCGTTCTCGATCGTGTTGAACGCGTTCGCAAGCTCGCCAGACTGGTCGGAAAGCTGCTGGTTCGTCTGGCCTGCCGTGTACTCGGGCTGCGCCGCCGCGATCGCAGCGGGCGGCGCCGTGATCTGCTGGTTGACGAGTCCCGTCTGAGCCTGCGTCAGAGCAGTTCCAGCATTCGTCGCATTGACTCCCGCCGCTGCCTGCGCCGGAGCGTACGCTGCCTGTGTTCCAGCCAGGGAAGCGCCAGCATTCGCTGTTGCGACTTTCGCAGGGACTGTGTTCTGCGCGACTGCCGCGCCAGCTTGGTTCGCCTGATTCGCATACAGTTCCCCCGCCGTATTCGCACTGCCCGCGTTCAGAATGCTCGACGCAAGCTGCTTGGCGCCTTCGGGATTGTTTGTGATGAGCTTCTCGAATGAGCGCGTCTGCGCAGCACCAGCTGCGTCGCCTGAGTTCTCCTGACGCACGGCGCGCGCCTCAAGCAGCTCAAGCGCACCCGGCACGTCGTTGTCCATCAGACGAGCCTGCATGCCAGCGACAGTTGCCACCGCGTCCGACGACATGCGCTGACGGATGTTCACCCAGTTCACCTGCTGCTGGTTCGTGTTGGCATTCACCTGCGCGGCGAACTCCGGATACTTCTGCGCGAGCGCTGTCCAGTCGGCTGACGTCGCATTCGGATTGCTAGCAAGCCCGGCCGATTCCATCTGAAAAGCCTGCTGACGCTGGTTGTTCGCGATCTGCAGATTGGCGGTCGAAGCAGCGGCCTGATTCTGAGCATTGGTTGCGCCTACACGATCCTTGGCCGTCGCAAGGTTGTAGCCGAGCTGCTGACCGATAAGCGCGTCCTGACCCATTTCGGTGTCGATACCGCTTCCGATGTTTGAAAAGTCATACATCAGGTGAGCCCTCCACCAGCGAATGCGTTAATGCCTTGCGTAATCGACCCAAGGCCAGACTTGAAGGAATTGGACAGCGCCGCGTCGTATTGCGAGCTTGCGTTCGCTGAGTTCTGCGTCGCCTGATTCGAGTTGTTCTGATACACGTTGCTCGCGGCCTGAGACGCACTGATCGAGTTGAGGCCGTTGTTCATCAACTGGCCATAACCCGCGAGACGCTGCGTGATCAGGTTGTTCAGTGTGTTGATCGACGTGTTGGCGAGGATGTTGCTCGTGTTCGAGCCGCGCAGACCGCCTGTCGCCGAGGCGTTCGCGAGAATGTTCTCGTTCGCGGTCTGCATATCGCCTTGGAACTGCGCGCCGTTCTTGATGCCGCTGATGGCATTGTTCTGGGCGTCTACGCCGTTCGCACCGAGCAGGTCGCCGTAATCCGTCAAGCCAGTCTGGCCAGCCTCAAGATACGGTTGGATCTGGTCCTGCATGGTGTCGTACTGGCGTTGTGCGAGCTCGAGCTGGCTTCGCGCGGCCTGTTGCTGCGATGCGTTCGCCTTGCCGGCCTGATTTGCTGCCATAGCAGAGCTAGCCACGCCCGCTACGGCGACGGCTCCTACCGCTGCTGCAACCATGATTCACCCCACAGAAGATTCATAGCAACCCGAGAGAAAGTAAGTTCCTGCATCCAATGCCGCGCCGTCGTAACGGCTCAATGTCAAAACCGACGATTCCGGGCCAACCACGCCCGAGATCAAGACACCGTTGGCTGATGCGCCAGGAATGATTCCCCTCTGGTCGCTTAATCCTTGGTGAGTGAATGGAAGGGTCACCGTCGGCTTACCCGAAGCCGGCAGCGACAGCGTGATTTCAACGTAGATCAGCGTGCCGATCGAGGCCCACACGCCGGACGCCGAGCCGCTCGATGCGACGGGATCGAAGCCATTCATGGCGCTGCCGTTCACGACGTTCCCGATGGCATCAGCAACACCCGTATCGCCGTTCAGAGCGGCGGTCAGGAGTTGCTGCGGGACACGCGTAAGGTTTGCCATGGTCAGGTCGCCAGTGCTTCGAGTTCGATCAGCGCGCTGAACCACGTCACGTGCTGCGTCGTCACGTGCGAGATGCGGATCTGCATGCGATCGCGCGCCAGACCGGCGGGAAGCCAGCGGATGCGACGATCGTACGCGCCGCGCGGCACAGCAGACGCGAAGCGGATCCGTGACCAGCGGATGCCATCCGACGAGTACTGCATGCCGATGCGCGACGTGTCGCCAGCCTGGCCCGTGACGCATTTCAGTTCGATCGAGCGCAGGCCGGCAGAAACGAGCGGCAGCAGCGCCATCGGACTGGTTGAGCGGTGCAATACGGGCTCACCGTAGTGGCCGCCCGTCGATGCATCCAGAAAGCCAACGCGGTTGTCGGCTAGATCGCCACACGTCCATATGCCGTTGAACATCACCAGATCACGCGCGCGGTAGAAGTCCGTGTCGTTCGGCCCGCTGTTCAGCTGCGTCCAGAACTTCACGCCCTCGCTAACCGTCGCCGTCGCGTCGAACACCAGCGTCTTTGTCGGAAGGTGAACGTACAGCAGCTCGGAATCTTCGAACGAGATCGCCTCAAGCGTCACCACGGCGATCTGTTCGGCCGTGAGCTTCGCCAGCTCGTGATCGACGCCAGCAGAACTGATCTTGTTCGGTGCGTTGCCATTGAGCAGCCAGACGCCGACGGGCATGTTCCGGCCGTTTCCAATCCACGCCAGCGTGCGGTTGAAATAGCACATCGTCTGCCGGGAGACGCAGCCGATGTCGAACGTATACGACTGCTGCGCGGTGAACGGGAAGTTGTTGCCGCCCGTGTTGGCCATCGTCTGCGTCGTGTTCTTGCCGCCGACGTACAGCTGGTTGTTCAGCTTGTAGAGATAGCTGATGCCGTCCGGATCGTATTCGGCGCTGCCGAAGTAGCCGGGAAAGAACAGCGGATTGACCAGGCTGCTGTTGTAGACGCTCACGCCGTCCGTGACCATCACATAGCCCGCCATAAAGGCGGCGTCGACGACAGGCGTGATGTTCGTCGAACGCGACAGATCGACCTTCACGAAGTTGCCGAGGCTTGTCCATGTGACGTTGAACGACGCGCCCGTGCCGCCTCCACTCGACAGCACCTGCGGTACCGGATTGGTCGGGAGGAACTTCGTCTGCACCTGCGGCTTGGTTTGAATGATCGCGCCGTTGACGGCGCTCCCCGCCACCGCAATCACCTTGACCGTTGCGTATATGCCGAGCGGGCCGAGCGTGATCGTGTCGTTGACGGCATAACCGCTGCCGCCCGACACAATGGAAAGTCCGGATGCCTCGCTGAAGCCGGTGGGCGAGTAGTAGTACAGATTCCCCGCGCTGACGATCATCAAGAAGTCAAAGCTGTAGTCGAGCCGGCAGCGAAGGCCGTCGTTCTCCACTGTGCCGATCTTCGTGCGCGTGCCGTCCGTCGCATAGGCATAGACGGAAGCGCCCTGCACGCGGTACATGACGCCGTTCCAGACGATACCTCCGCGCGTCGACTCGCCTGTCACCGAAGATGCAGCCCACTGCGACAGGCCACCGTGATCGGTGGGCGTGCCGGCCTTCTGGTTCGTCGGGATCTGGCGCAGCTTCAGGTTGACGGCGAATTCCGCCTGCACATTGCCGTCATCGGTCGTGACGGTGCCGCCCGTCATCAGCGGGACAGGAAAGGGCTGGACATCGGCGAGCGGGACGCGTGCCATCGATCACTTCTTCTTCGAGACTTTCTTGAGCGCGGGATTGGCCTTTTTCGCGGCAGGCGACGCCTTGCGCGCGGCGCTCGCGAGGATGGCGCCCGCGTTCTTCATCGGGATGCCTTCCTTGCGCGCGATCTTCGACTGCTCAGCGGCGAAGCCGGGATGCTTTTTCGACATGGTTACGCTCCCGACTGCGGCGAGTAGAACAGGTCAACGCCCGACGTGTTGGCTGCAGCAAGCACCGTCGTATCGTTGTCGGCAGGGTTCAGCGTGATCGCCATCGCCAGACCGTTCTTGAACGCACAGGTCTCCACGCCGAAGTCCACGCGCGTCGTCTGGTTAGCCGGCAGCATGATCGTCATGGCCGGAACATCGGTGCCGAGAACGGGTGCGGACGCCTTGTCGAACAGTTTGAGATACGCGGTCACCGTCGCCCAGCCGGTCATGCCGTCGAAGCCGGTCGGCACCTGCGTGAGCGAGTTGACGTTCGTCGACGCACCCGTGACCAGGTGGAAGCGCTTGAGCGAGCTGATTGCTGTGACGTTCATGGAGCACCTCCGGAGACACCCGACCCGGTACCGCCTGCGATCAGGTCAGCCTGATTCGCCACGGCGATGAACCAGTCGCGCACGGCCTTGGCCTGCACGACGTTATTCGTCGCGGCGAGTTGCGAGAGCGTGACCGACACATCGCGGCGAATGCCGAACGGATCGAGAAACGCGGGCGGCCCGGGCGGCAACTCGGACCAATGCGGATTCTTCTTTGTGGCAGGCATGGCGGCTCCTAGAGGGCGACCTTGATGACGTTGCCGGCTGAGGTATCGATCCACAGTTCACCGGAGCCAGCGACCGGCTGAACCGTCGGCAGTTGCGCCAACGCCTGCAACAGCAGATTGAGCGACGTGCGCTGCGTGACGCCCGAGCTCGTCTTGTAGAGCGGCACCGCGTCAGACAGCTGCGGCGTATCGTTGAAGCACAGATCGTTGATCGTCGTCATGTCAGAACCCGTCGATGTTGTTGTCGCCGTTCCAGATCTCCATGTCCGGATCCAGATGCGCGTCAGGGCCAGCATCGAGGCGCGGCGGCCGGTTGACGTAGAACTGGACGCCATCCGCCCAGACCTGATTGCCGGAACCGACAGGCATGTTCGTGTTGCGCTGGTACTGTGGGATGCGCTTGCCGAAGAACAGCAGGTTGTCGCGCGCGAGCTTGAGCTGCGCGACCGTGACTGACGACAGGTTCTTGCCGATGCTCGGCGCCGCGACGATGGCAGCGGACAGGATCACGAGATTGACGAGGCCGGTCGGAATGTTGACCATCGTCGCCGCGTTCGCGGCATCGGGCGTGTCTGCGTAGACCCAGCCACGGATGCGCGCGCCCTTCGTCTCCAGTTCGGCCAGGTTGGCATCAAGCCGGTTGCAGATCCGCTCCATCTCTTCGGGCGGGAAATCGAAAACGGCCCCGGAGAGCCCAAGCTCTGCGAGGCCGTTCTCGACGAAGAACGATTTCGGAGCGCGCATGACTACGCTGCCGGCGGCGCAGCTTCGGCCTGCGCCTTGACCGCGGCCGCGATTTCCTCGGCTGTGCTGCGCGATGCGTAGCCCTGCGGCGGGTAGTTGACAGCCTGATACCCGGCAGCCACGTACTCTGCCACCGTCGGGCCGTCCGTGCGCAGCGCGTCGGCACCGTCAGCGGCCTGCTTCTTCGCCTTGCGGCCGTCCAGCTTCGCCTTCGTCGCGTCGATCTGCGCCTGAAGCGCGGCGTTTTCCTGCTCGACTTCCGCCGCATTGGCCGCTTCGAGCGCTGTCGCCGCGTCCGTATGCCAGCCGTCAGCCACGTGTGCATCGACCTCATGCTTCTCGACAACCTTCTGCACCAGCTTTTCCCACACGCGCTCGCCTTCCTGAGCGGCGAGGATGAACGGCTTGAAAATGGCGATCGACATGGTTCAACCTCGATTCGTTAGGAATACCGCGCATTTTATACGCAAAGCGCGAGAGTTCAACGCGGTTCTGACTTGACAATCTCGATTTTCACGGCGGCCGCGTCTGGTTTGCCGCCCACCGCCATATCGACCGACGACAAATCCGGGATCGCTTTCTTGAGCAAAACCTCTATCGCACGCAGCTGCGTCGGCGACAAATCTTTCAGTTTTCCAAGTGCATGATCTTGAAGCCGATTGATCAGCTGACTCGTCTTGATTTTCAGCCGTACGTCGTCCTGATGGGTTTTACGAAGACGGGCTGCCATTTCGCTCCCCTTGCGCCTGTTCGACGGCAATCTCGCTGTACAGGATCTGCGCGGCGGCGATCAGTTCCCGGGCCTCGGCAAGCGCCGACTCGCGACGGTCGACGGCCAGACACGTCTGGATCCGATCGACGCGGCGCTTCGCTTCCTTGAGCCATTCGCCGCTGTTGCACTGCTGCATGATTGGCATTTCTTCCCCCATGTGGTGTCGGTCATCGTCCGCAGATGACCAGAGCGGCCGAGTGCGCGTCGGCGTGGCGCGGTGCAGCTGCGGTTATTCGACGACTGTCCAGTCTTCGGCCAGCATGTCCGTTTGCGATGCGAGCCAGCCCATGAGGATTTCGCCGGTCGCGGTCTTCATCGTGATCGACGGCAGCACTGTTGCCGCGCCTCCGTTCGCCTCCGCATATTCGCGATTCGGCGGTGCCCAGAAGCTTGCCGCCGGCACTTCGCGCGTTCCGTTGCAGCTCAGCGCCAGCCACATGCCCTTGCCGTTCCAACCCGAGCGCGCGACCTTCTTTCCGGCCTTTAGCATGACCAATGCATCGCCGAAGCTCAGTGCTTGATTCGCGCCTTCGATCGCCCGATAGGCTTCTTCGAACGTTTCCTTAGGCGACCAGCTCGTGTAGCCATCCGCGTACTTCACGGCATAGCCTTCCTTGCCGTCGCGGTCTTCACGCCATGCGGTGATGATCTTCGTGCCGATGTAATCCTTGGTCATGCTTGGCTCCTATGCCGGTTGGTGCTGCTGTTCCTGCCACTCCGCGAACGGACGGCAGATGAATCGTTGAAGGCGGTGCGCTGCTTCGCGATTGGTCGCAAGTTCGCGACGGCTCTCGATCTGGCAGGCGACGCGGATGAAGTGCGCGGCCTCGTCGACGGTGGGCTCACGCGGCGGGACCATCCATTGGCTGATGAACGCGCGGAACCGCGGGTCGCGTGGGAGCATGCCGGCGAACTGGATCGGTTTGAGTCGAGGGCGTTGGTCTTTCATCACACCTCCAGCGGATCAGCGATGGGCATCGCGAGATCGAGCCCGGCCTGAGCAACGGGCGCCGCAATCGCTTCGATGGTCACGACCAGCCGCGCCTCGCCATCCGGTTCCGCGCGCTCTGCCGTGATGCGCCGCACCCACGCGTCATCCTCGAACGCCACGCCCTTGAGCGCGTCGAGCAGCACCTTCTGCGCGTTGTCGAGGTCGATGCACTGCACCGTGTCGTGCCACGCGTCGCCGAGCTTGCGCATGCGCGTGCGATAGTCCTGCGGCCGATTCGGATAGAGCGTGTAGGCGACGGCGATGCGGCCCGCGATGGGCTCGCGCACGCCAGCGGCACGCAGGATCCAGCCCACTTGCTCCTTGTACGCCTTGGCTTCGGCGCTCACGTACGTGCTGACGATGGCCGGGCCAGCCTTGGGTTTGATCACCCGCGTGCGCCAGTAGCGATTCGCCGAGATCGGGTACGGAAGCGTCACGGTGATCATGCTTTCCCCCCGTATGGGCTTACCTTGTCCGCGTGGCGCGAGACGAACATGCCAGCGATGAGCAGGACAACGGCGATCGGCAGCAGCCAGAAGAACATGACGCCGAGAAAACCGAAGACGGTCGCGACGTTGAAAAGATTCGTCGACGTCTCGTAGAGCGCTATCGAACGTGCGTAGCGCTCGCGGCGCTCTGCATCGGTGATACGGCTAGTGCGGTCTAGGCTCACGCTTGTGCTCCATCGTTGTCGAAAATCCCGCGCGCGACGGGCGGAAAGAAGTCGGATGCAGGCGCTGCGTGATCGACGTCAGCCGTCTGCACGGTGGTCGGAATACGCTTCTGGACGCCAATGTCCGCGACGGATTCGATGAGCGCTCGCTCGAGTCTCGCGAGCCACGCCCGGGCGCCGCCCGTCTGCTTTTCGTCGGCGGACATGAGCAGATCGCGCCGGCCGCCGCCGATGAGACGCTGCTGGATCGTGCGGTAGGCAGTGTCCTCGCCGTAGAACGAGCAGCCGTGCCGGCGCAGGTCGAGCGTCGAATCGACGATGTGCATCTGGCTTTCGCGCAGCTCACGCGTGATGGCGTCGTTGAAGTTCGACGGCTTGTCGACGTGGCAGAAGCAGTACCAGCGCCCTTCACTGCCGCGTGTGCCGAGCAGCGGGCAGCCGAATGCTGAGCAGTAGCCCCAAGGTTGTCCGTTGACTTCGCTCATGCGGCGACTCCCTGCGCGCGCTGACGCAGCACGCTTTCGCATTTTTCGAGCAGCCAGCCGTGATCACGACCCGGCGGACAGAGCACGCCGAGTTCCGACGCTTTTCGCTCAATGCCGGCGGGCGTGCGCTTCCAAGCGTTGTCCTCGCGCGGTGCGGGTTTGGGACGTCGAACCTTGTCGACCATTGAGCGGACGAATCCCGCATTGATCGCTGAGACGTCGCCCGTTGCATCGCGATCGGCCACAGCCAGCTCATACGCTGCACGCAGTTCGGCGGGGCTGACGCGCATTGCCGCGAGGTCAATGACCTGCTGCTGACTGGGCGTCATGTTCCGCGCAGCCTTGCCGCGTTCCCGTTCCCATCCGATCAAGCTCGTGGAAATTCCGGCGGCGGTCAGCACGCCGTCGATTTCGTGCGCGCGCGAGGATGTACCGCTGCCGTCGTTAGAACCTATGGTGTTAACTACTGGGTATTGGGTACTGGTGGATGGTGTCTGGGTAGCCGTTGCAGGCGTTGCAGGTGCCGTTTCAGGTAACGGCGGTTCGGCCGTTTCAGGTTTGGCCCCTGACGCCTCGTTCGCCAACGTCCGAAGTTCGCTCATCCCTATATTCCACGGGGCATGCAGCCCGGCGTCGGTGATGATCTTGAACAGTCGCGCGCGTTCTTCGCGGTGACGTTTGAGACGGTTGTCCTCGTTGACTTTCTTTAGCTCGCGCTCGGGCTCTCCGGATTGAAACTCCGCGATCACGCGATCGCATGTGTTTTGGTGCCAGCCGTCTTCGCGCAGTTCGAAGAACTCATTCAGGACGGACGCAACAGCGTCGCGCTGCACCTTCGTCGTCGCGCGGACCTGCCGGCACGCTTCCTTCACATCGGCCGGAATCGCTTGCTCCTTGCGGTAGTACCAGCGAAGCAGGCGCGTGTAAGCGAGGTCTTCGTCCCACGAAAGGTGTGATGTGGCCGCGTCGTAATCGCGGATGTGGTGCTCGTAATAGTTCATCGCGCCCCCGTTGCAGACCGTTTCAGATCGCGTTTCAGGTGCATGAGAGCAAGAACGCGACGAGCCTGTGCACGCCGCTGCTCCGACTGACGGATCAGGCGCTGCCAATGGACACGTTCGGCGGCGGTTTGCATGTCACCTCTCCGCCATGCCTTCGATGCGGCCGACGAGGCCGAATATCGTCCGGATGTGGTCGAACACGCGATCCTTGATCTTGCGAACCTCGTGCTGTTCGACGCGGCCATCGGAGAACGTCGCGTTGACCTCTCGCCCGATATCGCCGTTCGTCTCCCACGTCTTCGCCATCAGCTCGATCACATCGGAGTCGGCGCAGTTCTCGGCCTCGGGCAGTTTGATCAGCGTCATGCCGAGCTCGCGAGCCCACGCCTCGATGATCCGGGTGTCGCCCGTGATCTCGGTCATGCGTACGGCTTCAGCAAGCGTCAGGTGATTGCGGTTCTCCGGGCCGCGGTTGAGCACGACCTTGTTGCGCAGGATTGCCCCGGAGGTAAGGCCCATCAACGTCGCGAGCGTGTCCGTGTTGTGCGCGAAGTCATGAGCGACAGCGTGTGCGGCTTGCTGTGTATTCACGATTAATAGGTCCGTATGTGGTGCGGCGCGGCAGCAAACTGTTTAATTCGCTTAACGCAGCCTGCGGGGAATCAGGCTGCGGCTTTCTCTGCCATCACTTCGGCGTGCACGCGCTGAATGGCGAGCAGAGCCTTCGACGAGCAGTTCGGTTGCCCGCGGAGGATTCGATTGACGGTCGGCTGCGAGACGCCCAGGCGTTTCGCCAGCCCGATCTCACCGAGCTGCGTTTCAGCCTTGATTTCGGCGAGCATTTCAGAGGGTGTGCGCGGTTCCATGTCGTTTGTCCTTGGGAAGGGGCTATACGTACATGCAATACACTATACGATCATGAATAACGATGTCAATGAGGACGTGAATAGAGATTTGGCGTCGTTCTATTCGAACGCGTATATTCCGGGCATGAACATCGCCCAACGTCTTGATAAAGCAATGGAAATCCGTCGATTCGACAGCCAGTCAGCGCTGTCGAGGGCTTCGGGCGTCCCGCAACCGACGATTAATCGAATACTGAAAGGAACCACCGCCAAGCCAGACATCGACACGCTGCGAGCGCTCGCGAAGACGCTCGATGTGACCCTGGAATGGCTGACCGACGGCGTAGGAGCCGGCCCCGATGCGCCGAAGAGCAGGCAAAAACCCCCTCTTCCCGCGGATAAGGGAAACGTCAAGGTGTGGGATCATCCCGACCATCTGGAGCCGGACGAAGATGACGACGAGGGTGATGCGCGTATCTGGATCGACCGGTACGACTATCATTTTTCTGCGGGGACCGGCTTGATCCAGTGGGAAGTGCGGGAGAATCGAGCGCTGCCCTTCAGAGCGGCATTCTTCAAGGCAAAAGGGGCCAATCCCAAAGATTGCAAGCTGTTGGTCGCACGGGGCGACAGCATGGAACCCTATTTGTCCGACAAGAACATTTTCATGATTGACGTCTCGTCGACGCACATCATGGATGGCGAGCGCTATGCGATCTATTTCAACGACGAGCCGCTCGTAAAACAGATCTTCAAGCAGGCAGATGGCGGTCTGGTGCTGCATTCATACAATCCGGCCTACCCGGACAAGCATGTGCAGCGCGACCTGCTGCAATACGTGCACATCGTGGGTCGGGTGATTTACCGATCGGGGTGAGCATGAAGATGAAGCACGTTCTGACGGCCGCGGTCCTCGCGGCCGTTGCTCTTTCTGGATGCGCCAATCGCCAGCAGCGAGCCATGCAGCAGGCGTATGCCAATAAGCAGACGCTTCTAGAAAAATACGTCCATGACCGGTTTCCTTTGGTCAATTCCGGAAAAATATCGCAATCGGACTATTGGAAGGGCTTCTACTATGCCGCCGAGACTGATCCGGTAAGGCCGGCCGATCTCATCATGGCAAAGGGCGCGAATACTATGATCACCGCTGCCCAACAACTCGAGGCTGGCAAGATCACTCGCGAAGACTTCGAGGCAAAACGCCGTGAGGTGCAAATTCAGGAAGGCCAAGAAATGCAAACCCTGAAGGATCAATATGCGGCTCAGCAGGCTCAACAGGATCAAGCCAATCGGGCGGCGCTCATGAACTATTACCTGCAGACGCGCCCCGTCACCACCACGTGTTTCGGAAACACCTGCACCACCCGCTGATCCCCCGCAAACGAATCCTCGCCAGTGCGGGGATTTTTTTCGCGCATAGCTATTCACGAACGTATTGACATACCTATTCACTGTCGCATAGTATTTCTCTCAAGCGCTACCGAACAGCGCTCGGAGAGACCAGATGAACACCACCCAGATCTACACCGTCCGCGTGACCAAACCAGACGGCTACATCTACCGCAACCAGTACATCGGCGGCCGCGCGCTGCGCGAAGGTCTCGCCAACTGGGCTGAAGTGCTGCTGCCCGGCGAGACGCTGGTTGTCATCGAAGGCATCGATCCGGTGGAGGCCTGAGATGCGCAGCCGCCAACAAACCGTGGCCGCGCAGCTGGCCGATTTCTCCGCCTGGTACGCGCAGCGCCTCGACCGCGAGATCGACTACTGCGACGTCGACCGCGACGACGAAGGCAAATACGGCTGGTGCCCGCAATGCGAGTGCAACGTGCACTCCGTGCGCCGCGACTTCGGCATCGGTGCTTACGAGTACTGGGGCTCGCGCGAAGTGCACCGCGATCTGCGCGACGTCTGCCCGACGTGCGAAGGCGACCTCGAAGACGAGCGTCATGACGAAGACGAAGAGTCGGAGGCCTGACATGGACATCCAGCTCAAGCACATCGTCGACGCGATTCGCGCTCTGGAAGTCGCAGAGCACGCGCTTACCTCGAGCGATCCGGAAGAACGCGGCCGCGCTGGCGCGCAGTGCTGCATCGCGAAGATCCGCCTTGAGACAGCGATCGGCCACAACGCCGTTTCCGTTCTGGAGCACTGAGCCATGAAATTCAACCGTCTTCACACGGTCCTCGTGCTGCTCGCGAACGCCTACATGGAAATCGCCTGCCCAAATCCCGAGGCGCCGGAACTGAAGCGTCACTGGATCATCCGGCGCACGGTCGATCTGAACTCTCTTGTGTGGTGCTGACATGGAAAAGATCAAAAACGGTGGGCCGGCGTTCCCGGTCGAGTGCGATTGGATCGACGGCCATCCGCAAGGCAGGCAGACCGCGAACCACGCGGGATGGCACGAAGGCATGACGCTGCGCGACTACTTTGCGGCGAAGGCGATGCAGGGATTCGCCGCTTGCGAAGAGCAGTACTCGAATCTCGACACGATGGCCAAGGCCGCATACATCTGGGCCGACGCCATGCTCCGCGCCCGGGAGGCCTGACATGTGGATCGTCGCTGCCATCTGGATTTTCATCGGCGTCTGCGCGCTGGCCTTCAATCGCGGCGCTCACCGCAACCCAAGCACGCAGGGGAAGTGATGGAAATGGTCACACGCTACCGCCGCCGTCAATGGCGCGATCGCAAGCCCGTAACGATCGAAGACCTGCACATGAGCCATCAGGCGATGGGCGTCCTGTGCGCGCTGGCTGCCATCGGGACGGCGCTGATCATCCTGCTGATCGCGTTCGGGCAACCGTTCATCAACGCTCTGTTTGGAGGCTGATATGTCTCTCAAGATGGTTGATTTCAACGAGGCCGAACGTCAGGTCCGTCTCAAGGAAATGGCTGAGTTCGTCGATTCGCACGAGGATCGTCTCGCTGAAGCCAAGGAACGTCTCGGCGACAAGTACCTGCTCTCGCCGAATTACAACGGCCACTACGTGCCGATACTCACGAAGAAGGTGCCGCAGTGAGCACCCTTGCGCAACTGACGAAGCGTCGCGCGAAGTTCGAGGAATTTCTCTCGGCACGCGGCGCGCAGATCATGCAGCCGACCAATGAATGGGAAGTGCTGCGGTTCAAATCGTCGAAAGGCGTCTCGATCGTCTATCGGAACTCCAAAGATGGTCTGACGTGGACTGGCGAATCAGCCGACGCATGGAACGCCTTCACAGACAACCAGCACTGGCGCGGCGCTCCAGCGACGAAGCGACCGAAGAACGTCGAAGGCCATGTGCGCGCATTGCTGGCGCGCGACGGTGAAGGCTGCTTCTACTGTCTTAAGCCCACCGATGGCGATAACCGCACTGTTGAACACCTCGTCGCACGCTCGCACGGCGGTCCGAACCACCTGAGCAATATGGTTCTGGCGCATCGCCGTTGCAATTCGAACGCTGGACATCTGAGCGTGATGGAAAAGATCCGTATCCGTGAAGGAGCTACGAAATGAGCTTCCTAAAAGGCGCAGCGCATCTGCTGCTCATCTGGTTTGCGATCGTCGCGGTGCTCACTGGTACCGCCTTTCTGATGGTCACGTTCGACTTGATGCGCGACGTCACGCGTGACATTCAACCCGCCCACTACAACAAAGGTGCTGTATGAACCGCGAAGAATTCCTGCTGGCGCGCTCGTCAGGCGTCGGCGGCAGCGATTCGGCCGCCGCGCTCGGCCTGTCGCCGTACAAGACAACTTATGAGCTGTGGCTCGAAAAGACCAAGCAGCTCGCAGCCGAAGACCTCGACGATGTCGAACGCATCCAGTTCGGCCGCCTGATGGAAGACATCATCGCCCGCGAATACGCGCGCCGCACGGACGTGAAGGTTCGCCGTCGCAATCAGGTGATTCGCCACGCTAAATATCCGTGGATGCTCGCCAACGTCGATCGCGTGATAGAAGGCGTGCGCCGTGGCCTCGAATGCAAGAACGTCGACGCGATGGCATATCGCATGGGCGAATGGGGCGAGCCGGGTTCCGACCAGGTGCCCGAGCATTACCTCATGCAGTGCCACCACTACATGATCGTGCTCGACTATCCCGAGTGGGATCTGGCCGCGTGCGTCGGTGGCAACAGTCTCGGTACACGATCCGTCGCGACGCCGAGCTCGAGGAAATGATCGTCGAAGGCGAGCACGAATTCTGGCAGCGCGTCGAAAAGCACGAAGCGCCGGAGCCGGACTACACGCATCCGACGATGCTCGAACTGCTCAAGCGCATGTACACCGGCACCAACGGAGGCGAAGTCCAGTTCGACGATGACCTCATGCACTGGCATCGCGTGAAGCAGGAAGCCGACGCGATGATCAAGCAACAGAAAGCCGTCAGCGACGGCGCCAAGGCGCACTTGCTGCGCGCAATGGGCGACGCCGCGATCGCGCGCCTTCCGGACGGCAGCACGTACAAGCGCAAGGAAGTGACGCGCAAGGCCTACACCGTCGAATCTTCAACCTATATCGATTTCCGCCACACGAAGGCAAAGGAGTAATCACGTGAGCAATAACAACGTCGTCAAGCTCGAAGGCAGCCGCGAGATTATGGACGCTGAGATGTCGCCAGCGCGCATGATGCTCGACCTCAATACGCTGAAAACCGTGTCATACGTTGCCGACCTTATGGCCGAAGGTACGGTCACCGTGCCGGCGCACTTGCGCGGCAAGAAGGGCGACTGCTTCGCGATCGCGATGCAGGCCATGCTGCGCTGGCGCATGGACCCGTTCGCGGTCGCGCAAAAGACGCACCTCGTCAATGGAACGCTCGGCTATGAGGCGCAGCTGGTCAACGCCGTTCTGCAGGAATCGGGCGCGGTCAAAGGCGAGCCGGAATACGAATATCGCGGTGAAGGCAACACGCTGGAATGCCGCGTTGGCTTCATCCCCGCGGGCAAGAATGAGTTGAAGTGGACCGAGTGGCTCAGCTTTTCCGCCGTCACCACGAAAAATTCGCCGCTGTGGAAGACCAATCCGCGTCAGCAGATGGGCTATCTGCAGGTCAAGAACTGGGCGCGCGCATACAAGCCGGGCGCGATTCTCGGCGTCTATACCGTCGACGAGCTGGAGGACAATGCGCCGCCGCCCGCGTCGCGCGATATGGGCCGTGCCGACGAAGTGACGCCCGCCGGTAACTCGCGCACCGATGCCGTGCGCAGCAAGCTCGCATCGAAGCGCAGCGCGACGCCGAGCGTCGACAAGATCATCCGCGACATCGAGGCCGCCACCAACGCGCACGAACTGAAGAAGGCCATCGAGCCAGTCGAGAACCTTGCCAGCGACGCCGATAAGGAAAAGGCCCGCGCGGCCTATCAGGCGAAGATCAAGGCCGAGAAGGAGCGTGCTCAGCAGGCCGCAACGCAGCAGCAGGATGAGACGCACGGCGAGCCGCCGACTATCACCCTCGCCGAGCTGCAGGAGCGTTTCGCCAAGACTACGGACGTCGACGTGCTCGACGCTGATGCGACGCTGATCAGCCAGCTGACTGACGAGGACGAGCAGTCACGTGCGTGCGAAGCGTACGAATTGCGTCGTACCGAGCTGATCGGAGAGTGACGCGTGACCGTCGACACCCCCATCTGGAAGCAGCTGCGCAGCATCCGCAACGCAGATCTGTCGGCGGTCGATCGCGAGCTGCTGCGGCCCGCGTTCGCGGCGCTCGACGGTGGCCAGATCATCGCCGTCCCGCCGTACGTCGCCGCGCGCATCCGCGACATCGCGGCGCGGCAACCGAAGCAGTAACCACCCTCTTTTCCCCGAAGGAGATTTCATGCTTTCCATTGAACGTAAGCTCGTCAAGATTCTGAAGGTCACCGGAGTCGACGAGTTCAAAGGCGACCAGTATGACCACGGATGTAGCGTGCGCATCCAGTTTCTCGACACGAACGAGATCCTCGACGAACTGGATACACACGTTCGCCGCGCCTTCTACGAGAAGGATTCCGGCAAGCCCACTGTCGACGCCAAGGGGCAAACCGGCATGTCGTTGCCGCGCGGCGACATCGAGTTGACCAAGCGCCGCATGCTGAACGTCGAAACGCCGATCCGCTTCAAGAAGGAATTCGTCGGCTACACGATCGTGTTCCATCGCGGCGCGACCGAGACGTCTGACATCAAGCTGTCGGAGGTCAACATCACGAACATCAGCGCCGATCCGCAGGACGACGGCATGTGTCTTTATGAGGCAAACGCCTACATGAAGCCGGTCGCCCAGGTGCGCGGCTACATCGATCACATGTCGAAGTCGGAAATCGAGATCACGCTGACGCCGCCGTCGTCGCAGCAGCCCGACCTCGTCGATCAGGCGAACAAGGCCAAGCGCGATGGCAAAACAGCGGATGCCGGGAAGTCCGAAGACGCAGATAAACAGAAAGCCGATGCAGCTGCTGGCGATGCGCCGAAGGAAGACCCGTTCGCCGGTACCGATCTCGCGCGCGGCAAGGTGAAGACCGATGCGAAGGTGACGACGAAAGGTTCGCGCAAGGGCGGACCTCAGCCAGATGGTTCGTGGCCGTTCCCGAGCAGTCCCGCAGGCGCGCATTAACGACCGTTTCCGGCGGGCCCGCAATCCCGCGGGTTAGCCGATCCCCTTGGCCCGGCCTCGCGCCGGGTCCTTTTTCCCGAATTCAGGAGCAGCGATGGAATCCGCAGCTACCGCCCTTCCGGCAAACCTCTTTCCGTCCGCGATGAACGGCGCGCCCGATCTGGATGACAGCGCCGCTCCCGCGTCTAGCAAGCCGTCGTCGCCCTTCCCGACGTCCGCGTTCTCGCGCGCGATCGTGGCGCCGGAAATGCGCGAGGAAGCGCCGGCGCCGAAGGGCACGAAGATCGAACGCGCGATCGCGTTCATTCGCGACAACGGACCCGCAACGCTTGAACAGCTCGGCAAGCACCTGGACGTCAAGCGCGAGTCTGTGTCCGCGCATCTGCAGAACGCAATCAAGGACGGCCGCCTGGTGCGCGCCGACGGCAAGTTCACGCTCGGCGACGGAAAGCCGCCTGTCGAGGCAAAAGCGGCGCCCGTACCGAAGGCCGAGAAGAAAGCGGCGGCCGAGTCCGCGCCGCGCGCGCCGAAGGTAGCAGGCAACGATGCGAAGGTCGCCGCGTCGCTGTGCATTGGCGACCTGCAGATCATCGGCTGGGCCACCGGCAATCTAACGATCCGCGCCAATGACAACGTCGTCGATCTGAATGCGCCGCAGCTGGCCGCGCTGCGCGCGTTCCTCGAGCTCGCGAGGTAAGCATGCAACGCGAACTTTCACTGCTCGTCGACGGCGGGTTCGACGCCGCCGCGTTCTGGGCAGACAAGCCGTCGAAAAAATGGGTGGTCGCAGTCGGCCGCTGGAACGGCTCGCGATTCGTCGGCCATCAGCTGCACGTCAGCGCGTCGACGCGCGAGCGCGCCGAGCAGACTGCGCTCGCCAACGTGCCGGGCACGAAGAAGCTCGAAGCCCGCGCGCGGCTCGCAACGCCAAGCGATCTCGGCTGCGTGCGCAGCGACACGGCGATCCGCAAGCCCTATGCGTACGAGGTCACCAACGCCCTCGGCGAGCGCGAGCTGATCTTCGCGGATCTCGCGACGGCAGCTGATCTGAAACGGCCGAACGTGCCGCTCTACAAATGAACGAGCGCGAATGGCATATCCACATGGCGCGCATCCATTTGATGCACGCCAGAACATCCCGGCGCCACCCTGCCTGGCACGCGACGTTGCTGCTGTGGGCGGCCCGCCGTCGCGCAGCGCAACAGCCGTCGCTTATCGGACGCGGCCAAGGCGCCCTGTTCTGATCTAACCGCAAGGACAACGACATGCAAACCATTGACCGCGACAAGATTGCCATCCGCCCCGACATCCTTACGGTGAGCGGCCACTACTTCAACTTCCTGACGCCCGAGCATAACGAGTTCAGCATTGAAGACATTGCGCACGGGCTGTCACATATCTGCCGCTTCGCGGGCCATACGCGCGAATTCTATTCGGTCGCGCAGCACTCGCTTTATGTCAGTCGGATCGTGCCTCAGCAGCACGCCCTCGCCGGCTTGATGCACGACGCTGCAGAAGCGTTCATAGGCGACATCACTCGCCCGCTTAAAAAGTTGTTGCCCGAGTACCGCCAGATCGAAGAACGCGTCGAGCGCGCAATCTTCACCGAATTTGGCGTGCAGTTTCCGCTTCCAGCCGATGTGAAGCACGCCGATCTGGTGATGCTCGCGACCGAGCAGCGCGACCTCATGCCACCACATGACGACGAATGGGCGCTGATTAGGGGCATCGAGCCGCTCGCCGAAATGATCGAGCCCGTATCCCCAGCGCGCGCACGCGACATGTTCATCGATCGTTATCTCGAACTCGCGTTTCCCCATACAGACCTGAGCCTGTAAAGCGCAAATACAAAGCAAAGACTGTAGAGGACCACATGAACGACACAATGCGGATCTGCTGCGAGCTGGCGAAGACATACGGTGCGCTGACGATCGTCGACTTCATGCAGTACGGACGACTCGGCGAGGCCGCTGTGCGGCACGCCGTCGCCGACTGCATCAAGGCCGGATACATGCGCGAAGGCAAAAAGAAACAGGTGAGCGTCGGGCGCGGCAACTCGCGCAAGACGTTCGAGCGCACGCGCAAGGCACTGCCGCCGGGCGACGTAAAGCTGCCGGAGATCGTGCCGGCGGCGTCTGAATTCGTGGTGCACAGGCACTGGCAGGACGTCGCGCTGTACGGCGAGCACCGGAGCGCGGCATGAGCACGGTTCGCGACAACCTGATGTCTCGCCCGGGCTATTCGCCGTACTGCGGCAACGCCCGATGCGCGACGATGCCGCGCACGACGTGGAACGGCTCGCAGTTCCGCTGCTTCGAATGCGGCTGGGTGTCTCGGTTTCCGGCGGATTTCATCGACCAGTACAAAACAAGGTGGGGTCTATGAGCAACGTCCACGTCATCGGCGATCGCGCCATCACCCTGCGCGAAGCGGCCGCGCTGCTGCGTGTCTCGTACAACACGGTCTACGCGCGCCGGGAAGAACTCGGATTCTTCCAGATCGGATCGGTCTGGCGCATCTGGCCGGACGATCTGAAGGCGGCTGTGCGGGAGGAATACAATAAGCGCCGACCGGCGCGGACGGAACAGGAGAAAAAAGAATGTCTATCCGAAAGCGCGGCGGTGTCTGGTTCATTGACATCCGCACCCCAAGCGGTAAAAGAGTTCGCCGCTCTTGTGGCACGCAGGACAGAAAGGAAGCACAGGAATACCACGACAAGGTGAAGGCCGAGTTGTGGCGCTCGGCGAAACTTGGCGAGAAGCCTGCAAGGTTGTTCGAGGAAGCGGCGATTCGCTATCTCGCCGAGGAAGCAGAGAAGCGGGACTACGAGAGCAAGGAGCGCCATCTGGCCTGGTTTGGCGGCCGGTTTGCCGGACGCGCGCTCCATACCATCACCCGCGCGGAAGTCTTCGATGCATTACCCGTCGAGGACCAACGCAAGTACATGAAAGGCAAGAAGGTTAGCACAAGCACCCGCAATCGCTACCTCGCGACGATTCGCGGCATGCTGAACGCGGCAGTTAAGTGGGAATGGATGGACTCGGCGCCGAAGCTCAGCGACACGCCGGTATCGAACAGCCGTATCCGTTGGATCACGCCCGAGCAGGCGCGCGCGCTTCTCGCGGCCATCCCGACTGACTGGCTGCGCGACATCACGGAAATGGCCTTCAACACTGGCCTGCGCTGGAGGAACATCTCACAGCTCGAATGGACGCAGGTCGATCTCGTGCGCAGGCGCGCGTGGATCCATCCGGATCAGGCGAAGGGCAAGAAGCCGATCGGCGTGCCGCTGAATGACGCGGCCGTCGCGGTGATCCGGCGCCAGCTCGGGCGGCATGAGAAGTTCGTGTTCGTGAACAACGGCGCGCCGCGGCAGAAGTCTGACTTTCCGCAGTGGCGTCGCGCGTGCGAGCGCGCAGGTGTGCAGCCGTTCCGCTTCCACGACACGCGGCATACGTGGGCGAGCTGGCACGTGCAGAACGGCACGCCATTGAATGTGCTGAAGGAATTGGGCGGATGGGCGGATTACGACATGGTGTTGCGCTATGCGCACCTGGCGCCCGACCATCTGTCACAGCACGCGAACACGGTCACACTTTGGGCACAGTCGGCTCCGGATAGTTCGGGCGCAGTGGTCAGGAAGATTGGCTAGAAGCCTTATGCAGCAAGCGATTCAGCGATACTGGATCGGAAATTGGGAGACGGATCATGCCGGATGAGGAGTCCGGCGTCGCCCCAGCCAGAGCTAGATCCGTCATGTGTTGCATTATCGGCTCGCATCCGGCGCGCGTCATTGCACAAGATGGCAAGAGACTCTTACGAATCGGATCAAAATACGCTCATGCCACGCGCCGCGCGTCGAGCCCCAGTCTAAATGGCCGGCGCGTATCGGCTAATATAGCGATCTGATTGCGCCCCTCATTGCGCCTCGACCCACTAATTGCCCCCTGCTTTGCCGACCTTCACCCTACCTTCCGCACTTCAAGCGGAGCTCGAAATCCGCAAGAGCCGCTTCATTGCCTACGCGATACCCGTCGCCGATCGCGACGCCGCGATGAACGAGCTGCGCCTTCTGCGCGAACAGCATCCCGCGGCGACGCATGTCTGCTGGGCACTGCTGGCGGGTGGCCAGTCAGGCATGTCCGACGACGGCGAGCCGTCCGGCACGGCCGGCCGGCCAATACTCGAGGTGCTGCGCCATCACGACCTGGACGGGGTGCTGGCCGCTGTCGTGCGCTATTACGGCGGCGTGAAGCTGGGCGCGGGCGGCCTCGTGCGCGCCTATACCGACGCGATCGCGACTGCGCTGCAGGACGCGCCGCGCGTCGAGCGTATCTCCCTGGCGTCGCTGACTGTCCAGATCGGCTATGCCGACGAAGCCCGCGTGCGCCGGTGGATCGAGCAGGAAAATCACACGCTCGATGCAAGCGCCTACGGAATGGAGGTGCAATTGACGATACGCATGCCCGTCACCGCCATCGACACTGCACGCGATGCGCTGCGCGACATGACGCAAGGCCGCGCCGTGTTCCCTGACGACATCTGACCCACGCGCAAGCGAAAAAAGACGGCCTGCGTCACAGCACGTGACGCAGGCCGCTTCGAGCCTCCGGGCGAGCGCTTTGCCAGTGCTAGTGCATCGCAGCAAACGCCTTCGCCGATTGCCGCCCCTGCGCGCGCCCGTTGCTCCTTGCGCGTCTTCAAGAATCATGTCGGCGCGTTTCTCGGCGACCATCATCGTCGGCGCGTCGATGTTGCCTGACGTGATATTCGGGAAGATCGACGCATCGACGATCCGCAAGCCCGACATACAGTGCACGCGCAGACGCTCGTCGGCCACGGATGTCTCGCTGTCCGGCCCCATCGCGCATGAACCGCACAGGTGATAGATCGAGTGCTTGCGCCAGCGCTTTAGCGCGGCCGCGGCAGCGTCGACGGCGGCGATCGCCTCGTCGCGCGATGCTCCCGAAACATGCGCAATCAGCGCCTCGGTAGCGGGGTTACAGACGGGGATCAGTTCGCCCGCGGCGGGTTCGATGAACTGGCCGCTGACGAAATGCCGGTCGAGTCGCATCGTGTTTACCTGGTGACGCGTGCGTGAAGCGCATTACCGGCGGCAAGTCGGAAAAACGCGAAACATGCCGCCCACGCATGACCCGGATTCTTCTCTGCGCCCTGGCGGCGCGCAAGCGAGTAGTTCGACAGACAAACATTCGAAGAAGTCATGCATATAGGTCGCCGCAACGTGCGAGCGAACGATGCGATGCGTCGTTCAGCCGATAGGGAGGAATGCGTGCGGGAAGAATGCGAACGAAGCGCGAATACCGCGAATCAGTGCTGGCGCGAACCGGCATTGCACCGGTTGGACAACGTGGCGCGGCCAGGGGAAGGCCGCGCCAGTTAACGGTCCATACGGGACCGTCTCACACTAAATGGGCGTTGCGCAGCGTTCAAGCCTCGCCGGTCGAAGCGGCGGGTGCCTGTACGGTGACGGGCGTTTCGACGACGGGCGCCACGCTATTGGCGGGCGCCGGCTTTGCGCTTGCCTTTTTCGCCGCAGCCTTTTTCGCGGGCGCTCGGGTTGCGGCGGCACTCTTGGCAGCGACCTTCGTGCCGACTACTTTCTTTGCCGCCGCCTTCCTGCCGACTGCCCGCTTACCGGCCGTCGCTGTCGCCGCGCTGGCGGCTGATTTCGCTGCTGTCTTTTTAGCCGCTGTCTTTTTAGCCGCAGTCTTTTTGCCGGCCGATTTGGCCGCCGACTTTTTCGCCGCCGCCTTGACGCCCACGGCCGATGCTTTCTTCGCCACCTTGCGGCCTGCCGTCTTCGCCGTCACCGCTTTTTTGGCTGCCGCTTTCTTCGCGGCGGTTTTCTTCGTAGCAGCTTTCGCGCTCACGACGGGCTCCGCCGCAGCCGCCGCATCGATCAGAAACTTGCTGCGGTCTTTGACATTCTTGATCCACGCCGGCGGCCTGGCATGACCGCTCCATGTCGCGCCTGTCGCCGGGTCACGATACTTGGGCGGCAATTTGCCTTTTGCCGCCGTCGCTTTTCCCGCCTTGCCGTTCTGCCCAAGGCGTTCAACACGCTCGCGTTCACGCCGTGCCTTTGCGCGCCTTTCGATATCTTCCGTCGTCAGGCCATGCTTGATCATCAATTCCCTGATCTGGTCCAACGCGCCCTGCGCGCGTTTGGCGATGAGTGCCTCGGCCTGCGTCTGAAGTTTCTTTATACGTGCCTGGATGTTTTCCAATGTAGCCATTATTTCCTCCCTTTGAATCAGATACGCGGACTATGCCATGGAATTGCTTAGAAGCGCTATGGTTTTAGAGCGCGAGTAAGCAAAACGTCGTATGCCGACATACGCAATAGAGCTTTAGGCGCGCTCAAGGTTCACCACGCAGATCGCTTAAGCTTTTTGACGTGCCCGCTTGCGGCGAGAATAATGCGCCCTTTTCGTTCGTTGATACGGGCAGAGCTCATGCCTTTAGCCGACACATTGCTGCATGGCCGCATTCGTGCGCCCGACACGAGGACGCTGATAAACTTTCAGCAACCTTTTCTATTGCGAGTCCCTACGCGTTGCCGTGCTCTTTCGATGGCCGCTTCGACACCTGGAGATATTGATGGAGCACGCGTATGTCCAGCTACTGCACCTGCTTGCAGGCCACACGGCATGGACGCTGGTCATCGTGTTTCTCGCGGCCTTTCTCGAAGCTGTCGCATTCATCGGTACGTTCATTCCGGGCAGCACGGCGATGTTCATCGCGGGCGCGCTGGTCGGCACGGGCACGCTCAATCTCGGCTGGCTATTTGCATGCGCGATAGCGGGCGCCGTGGCGGGCGACGGCATGAGCTATTCGTTCGGGCGACGTTACAAGGACAGAATCGGCAAGCTCTGGCCATTCAGCACTCATCCTGGGCTGCTTGAAAGCGGGCAGAAGTATTTCGACAGGCATGGCGCGAAGAGCGTCGTGTTCGCGCGCTTCGCTGCGCCGCTGCGGGCCATCGTTCCCGTCGTCGCCGGCATGCTCGAAATGCCGCCCCTGCGTTTCTACGCGATGAATCTGCTGTCGGCGCTCCTATGGGCGCCCGCTCACATTCTGCCTGGCGTGGTGTTCGGCGCGTCGATCCAGCTCGCGGGGGCCGTGTCGTTCCGTCTCGTCGCGGTGCTCGCGATCGTCGTCGCAACCGTCTGGCTGTGCTTCTGGATCATGCGCGTCGTCGTTTCGCATGCGCGCGCGTGGGCAAGCATATCGCGCGAAGGCATCCTGCACTGGGCGCGCGATCACGAAGCGCCCTACGGCAAGCTGATTTTTCGCCTCGTCGATGCCGAGCAGGCCGCCATCGGTCTGCTGATCGGCATTTCGGCGTTCGTGCTGCTGTGCGCGGGCATTTTCTTCGGCGTGATGCAGGACGTGATCAGCGGCGATCCGCTCGTCCAGGTGGATCTGTCGTTCTATCGCTTTCTGCAATCCGCGCAGGCGCCCTGGGTTGGCGAAGTGCTCGCACGCGCGTCGACGCTCGGCAGCGTGCCGACGCTGGCGGCCCTCGTCCTCGCATCCATCGTGATGCTGGGCTATGAGAAGCGCTGGCGCACGCTCGTTTATTGGCTCGTGGCGGTGATCTTCTCGCAACTGCTGATCTTCGCGATGCAGGCAATCGTGCATCACGCGCCGCCCGCCGGCGCGCTCGCCGACAGCTTTGCGTTTCCCAGCAATCACGTCGCGGCGAGCGTCACTGTCTATGGCTTTCTCGCCTTCCTCGTCGCACGGCGGGTCGGCACGTTCACGGGAATCGCCGTCGCTGCGCTCGCGAGCCTGATCGTGATCGCCGTCGCGTTTGCGGGCCTGTATTCAGGGCGCTTCTCGTTCTCCGATGCCGTGGGCGGCGCCGCGTTCGCCGCCGTGTGGGTCGCCGTGGTGGCGCTGACGGCCGTCTGGCGCCACCCGGAAGCGCCGCCCGAGCGCGCCTACATGCCTCCCGTGTTGCTGGTCGTGCTGTGCGCGAGCGTCGGCGTGCAGCTCGCGCTTGGCAGCCAGCCCGATGCCGCGAAGCTGCTGCACGAGCAGCCGCCCGTTGTCGTCACGCAGGCGCAATGGACGGACTCGCTATGGCGGCAGTTTCCCTGCTATCGCTCCGACATGAAGGGCGACCGGCGCGAGCCCATCACCGTGCAATGGACAGCCGATTCACAGCAGATCGTCGATCAGCTGCGCAGCAGGGGCTGGCTCGAAGGCACGCGCTTCAATGCGCGCACGCTGTTCTCGCTGGTCTCGCCCGACGTGCCCGCGATGGATTTGCCCGTGTTGCCCAAGCTCAACGACGGCGAACCGTCTGCGCTCGTATTCAGCCGCGAGCGCATGCGCCGCGACGAACGCGACGTGCTGCGCTTCTGGCGCACCAACTACGCCGTGGCGCGCCACGACGGCGTCGCGCCGACGCCGATCTGGCTGGGCTCGCTCGTGCACGAGCGCCTGCTGCGGCCTTCGTGGCCCTTCAACGTGCTGCGCACCGACAGGCAACTCGATCCCCTCATCGCGCCCAAATCGCACGACGCAGAATGGCGGGGACTCGAAGTGTCGAGCAGCATCGGTTGCACTGATATTCCCGTCACGCTGATTGCGTCGAACCGTCGGTAGCCGCTGTTCCCGTCTCGCTCACCGTGCCCACCATACAAATGGCACGCGGCCATGCAACAATGCATCGCTGACGGCCGCGCGTCAGCAGACGCGACGTCGCGATGCAATGCGCACTGGAGTGATTGCAATTGATCGATTTCCATCCCTCGGCAATTTCTACCTGGGGAGCAGCCGTCGTCTTCCTGAACGTGCTGATCACGCGGCTCGGCATTCCCATTCCCGCCGTGCCCGTGCTGCTGCTGGCGGGCACCGCAATCGCCAACGGGCATTTGTCGTTCTGGCATGTGCTGACGGCCGCGCTCGCGGGCGCATTGATGGGTGACGGTGCATGGTTCGCCGCGGGACGCCTGCTCGGGCGCCGGCTGATCCATGCACTTGCGCGCCTGTCGGCAGCCGTCGAAGTGCGCATGCGCAAGGCGCGCGCACTGTTTGTGCGCTTCGGGCCCGCCATCGTCTCCGTATCGAAGTTCGTACCGGGCCTCGCGATCATCACGCCGCCGCTGATGGGCACGACGCGCGTCGGCACGATCATCTTTTTCGCCTGGGACGCGGCCGGCATTGTCGCGTGGGCCACGTTCTGGCTGCTAGGCGGCGCGGTCTTCGAGCGACAGTTGAGCATGCTGATCCGCCAAGTGCGCGCGCATGGCTGGACCATCATCGATGTCCTGTTCGCCATCGCGCTCGCCTATCTCGCGTTCCGCTTTATCCAGCGCTGGCGGCTGCAACGGCCGCTGTCGCTCGCGCGCGTTTCGCCCGAACAGGTCGACGCCATGATGCGTTGTGAGAAGCCGCCCGTGATTCTCGATGCGCGTCCTGACGAAACAAAAGGACAGGCGCCGCAGCGCATACCCGGCGCGTTGCCGCTCGACGTCCGTTCCCCCGATACCGTAGATGCAGCGCTGCTTGCGCGCGATGTCGTCGTCTATTGCGTATGCGCCGACGATGTCACGGCGAGATCGCTAAAGCAGCAGATGCGCCGTAAAGGGTTTACGCGAATCCGCGCGCTAAGAGGCGGACTCGATGCATGGGAAAGGCGGGGCTATGTCGTCGATCCATCGAGCAAACCGGACGGGCTTGCCGCCCAAAGCAATGCCGAGAACAATCGCGCGCTGCCGCGCGAGCGCGGCGTGACGCTGCGCGGCATTGCGCCAAGAAACGCGGCTTCGGGTTGATAGCGGGTTGATTGCGGGTTGATTGCCGCATAATTACGCTTTGCGCACTGGAAGCGCTAAAGAACAAACCCGGGCGTTATGCGTTCTTTTGAATGCGCTAAACGCGATTGCACAAGGCATTCGAATGAGCGGTGACCTCAAAAGCAAGCTGGCGCGATTCTGGCTAGAATCACTTCTTTAAGATTCGATGATTCAGGACCGTTCAGGTAAAACCTGGAGCTTAAAGGTATGCGCTGGCTATTTGTTATATGGTTTATCTTGAGCGTTGCGTATGTGGCCCGGCGCGGCAATGCGCGCTTCACTTTCGGGCGGCAGCTTTCGGACCACTCCACTTTTCTCGCGCCCATTAACGTCCTCTGTTATCTATTCTCGCCCCTCAAGGCAACCGCATATATCAACGAGGACCGCTTTCCGGAATTGGCGCCGCTCAAGGCCAACTGGAAAATCATCCGCGACGAAGCGCTCGCCGTGGACGCCGCGCAGAAAATATCCGCGTCCACTAATTACAACGACATCGGCTTCAATTCATTCTTTAAAACCGGCTGGCGCCGCTTTTACCTGAAATGGTATGACGAGCCGCATCCGTCGGCCCAATTGCTTTGCCCCGTGACCACGCGGCTGCTGCAGGAAATTCCGACCATCAAGGCCGCCATGTTCGCGCAATTGCCGCCGGGCGCGAGTCTGGTGCGCCATCGTGATCCGTATGCGGGCTCGGTCCGGTATCACCTGGGGCTCGTTACACCTGCAAGCCCGAAGTGCTATATCGACGTGGACGGCCAGCAATACTACTGGCGCGACGGCGAATCGGTGATGTTCGACGAAACCTACATTCACTACGCAAAGAACGAGACAGACGTGTCGCGCATCGTGCTCTTCTGCGACATCGAGCGGCCGATGTACTTCCGCTGGACAGCCGCGCTGAACCGCATGTTCTCGAGTGTCGTGATGCGCGCGGCCAGTTCGCCGAACGAAGAAGGCGACCGCACGGGCTTCCTGAACCGCGCGTTCAAGTACGTGTACGCCATTCGCCGCGTCGGCAAGCGCCTCAAGGCGTGGCACCGCCCGACTTACTACGTCGTGAAGTGGGTACTGTTCGGTTCGATTTTCGCGGGCATTCTTTACGCGCTTTGATGCGCGCCGGCTTTGAGCAGGCGTCGAACACGCAAGCGCGCTGCTAAAGCACGCCTTTGGCATTGGCCGCCAAACCATTCAAGCCACGCGCCTGTGCTAGCCGCGCGCAACTTCGTGCACGGGCACAAGCCCACCCACGACGATGCGGTCGCGGCCCGTCGCCTTCGCCTGATAGAGACTGCGGTCGGCTTCCTGCAGCCACGTGTGATAGTCGGGCAGATCGCCCGTCAGTTGCGCAATACCGACGCTGATCGTGCACGGGCATTCCGCCGACGCCTCTTTGGTCTTTTCCCGCACGCGCTGCACCAGCGCCTTTGCAATGGTGTGCGCCTCGCGCAAAGTCGCGCCCGGCAGCACGACGCCGAACTCCTCGCCGCCATATCGGCCGATACTGTCGCCCGTGCGGAAATGTCCGCGTAGGAGATCGGCGAATGCCTGCAGCACGGCGTCGCCGGCAGGATGGCCGCGTGTGTCGTTGATCCGCTTGAAGTGATCGAGATCGATCAGCAGCAGGCACGACGCGTAACGGTTCGCGCGGCAGCGCTCGAATTCGTCGGCCAGCAGGCCCTCCCAATGCCGGCGATTCCACAAGCGCGTCAGGCCGTCGGTGCGGCTCAGATGTTCCAGCTCGCGCGTGCGCTGCGCGAGCTTCTCCGACAGCCGATAACTCGCAAAGCCCAATGCAAGGGGATACACGACCAGAAACGGCAAGCACGCAAGGAGCGTCGGCATTTCCGACATCGGCGAAAAGGCAAAGCCGACTGTGACGAGCGCCGCCAGCATGCCGCTTCCATGCGCGACGACGCCGCGCGCAAAGAGCCGCAGTCCGCCCGCGGCGATATTGTTCATGCTGAGCATGGTGAGAATCAGCACGCTCGGCAGCACGTTAAAGCGCATCGCCACGACCCAAAAGCCGCCGAGCATCGCATCGACCATCAGGTTCAGACGTTCGCCGCGATACGGTATCTCACACGCAAGCGCGGCACGGCGCGCCACATGCGGCCAGACAAAGCCATGAAAGACCAGCAGCGACCACAGCACGATGCCGCGATGCTGTAATGCGAAGACGGAGGCAACGCAGAAGAAGCCGAGTCCAAGCCCGGCAATACGCAAACGATAGATGCGTTCGACAAAACTTTTCCCTTGCCCGGCCCTGCTTTTCGTTACCAACGTCATCGATCCCCGAGCAAGTGACTGCGAGAAATGGAGGACGCGCCCGTGATGATCACATGCGCCCAAGCCTCCGTTTGCACCAAGCTTGAACAACGCCATTACGCCGTTTGATGCACGCGCAACGTATGTATTAGACGTATCTATTGGTTAAAAATGATACCAGTACATGCAGTGGGCGCTTAGTGCATTTATGCGCTGGAAGCGCTTCTGCGAACCGACCGTTGTTTTCACACAAGATCGTCGCGCGGATTATCTAATGCACCGCCTCACTCGGGACACCGATCCGATGCAGATGAACCACTTTAAGTGATACAAAAACGGTAACCGCCTTATTGCCTCTTCATTGCCGCAATCAATGCCCGCTGATCAAAGGCGCTAGCGAGCCGCCGACGTTTCGACGCTGCGCCACGTTAGCCACACTTCCTGTCTGAGCCATTCGCGAAACACCGCGACGTGCGGCAAGTCGCCCTGTTCGCGACGCGTCACGAGCCAATAGGACGGGTGGCCGTAGACATGCACATTCAGTACCCGCACGAGCTGACCGTTGGCGAGTTCGTGCGCAATCATATGAGGATCGGCAATCGTGATGCCGAGCCCCGTCGATGCCCGCCGCTTTCAACCAGTGCTGCCACGTCAGATAGCGCTGGTTGTCGCCCAGCAGCACGTGCAGCAATGTGAACTGGTTCAGATCGGGCCACTTCGAAGGCTTTGAGCGCATTGAGCGCTGGCATTTTTCTTTTCAGGGAGATCTCGTTTCCGTCAGAAGCGCAATAGAGCAGGTTGCGGCGAGTTGTGGCAAATCGGCGCGCAGGCATCAGGCGGCCATTTAACGTCTGCACAGCGCCGCCTTTCTCACGACAAATGTTAAGAGGCATATCGGTCATGCGTTTGTCATCGTATCGACATACCGCCCTTGCAGGATCGTAAATCCCCCCCGCCCATCCCTAGAGGTCCGAGCCATGCCGGAACTTTCATACCCGCAGTCAGGCACCGCTTCTGCCAAAAACCGGAACTTAGGACTTGCCGTCTTTGTGATCGCTCTGGTCGCCGGCGCGATCTATTGCGCCTTTCAGCTAGTCGGCGATCTCGAGACCGTGCGCACGGCCTCGGTGCTTGCGTATCTGCTGCTAGGCGTCGCGCTATTGATCGCACTCGGCTTCGAGTTCGTCAACGGCTTCCACGATACGGCCAACGCCGTCGCGACCGTGATTTACACGCATTCGCTCGCGCCTAATGCGGCCGTCGTGTGGTCGGGCGCATGGAATTTCCTTGGCGTGCTGACGTCGAGCGGCGCCGTTGCATTCGGCATCCTGCAGTTGCTGCCCGTCGAACTGATCCTGCAAGTGGGCAGCAGCGCAGGCTTCGCGATGGTGTTCGCGCTGCTGATCGCAGCGATTATCTGGAATCTCGGCACATGGTGGCTCGGCCTGCCGTCGTCGAGTTCGCATACGCTGATCGGCTCGATCATCGGCGTCGGCCTGATGAACCAGCTGCTGCATGGCGCGAACGGCACGAGCGGCGTCGATTGGGCGCAGGCGGCCGGCGTCGGCAAGTCGCTGCTGTTCTCGCCGCTCGTCGGCTTCCTGCTCGCCGCGCTGCTGCTGCTGATCCTCAAGGCGCTCGTGCGCGTGCCGGCGCTGTACGCCGAGCCGAAGGGCAAAGAGCCGCCGCCGTTCTGGATTCGCGGCCTGCTGATCCTGACCTGCACGGGCGTGTCGTTTGCGCACGGCTCCAACGACGGCCAGAAAGGCATGGGCCTCATCATGCTGATCCTGATCGGCACGGTGCCGACGGCCTACGCGTTGAACAAGGCCGTCACGCCGGCCGAAACGCAAACGTTCCTCGCGGTCGCGCAACAGGCTTCCGCGGCTATCGGTAACTACGTGCCGCAAGGCGCGGCACCCGTCGTCGCGCCGCGCGGCGAAGTGGAGAACTACGTGCGCACGCGCCAGTTGACGCCCGCGACGGTGCCCGCGCTGCAGAAGCTGACGGAGCAGATCGGCCAGCAGGTCGGTGCGTCGGGTGCGATGGCGAACGTGCCGCAAGACATGGTCGATAACGTGCGCAATAACATGTATGTGGCATCCGAAGCGATCCGTCTGATGGAACAGGGGAAGCAGCCGGCGTTCACGCCGGAAGACACGAAGGCCATCGACAACTTCAAGAAGCAGATGGACCACGCGACCAAATTCATTCCGACGTGGGTGAAGGTTGCCGTCGCGATTGCACTCGGCCTGGGCACGATGGTGGGCTGGAAGCGCATCGTCGTGACGGTCGGTGAAAAGATCGGCAAGCAGCATCTGACCTATGGTCAGGGCGCGTCGGCTGAACTCGTCGCGATGGTCACCATTGGCGCCGCCGACGTGTACGGCCTGCCCGTGTCGACGACGCACGTGTTGTCGTCGGGCGTGGCGGGCACGATGGCCGCCAACGGTTCGGGCCTGCAATGGGCTACAGTGCGCAGCCTGGTCCTCGCATGGGTGCTGACGCTGCCGGCATCGATCGTATTGTCGGCGGGTCTGTACTGGCTGTTCCGCCATCTGTTCTGATGGGGGAACGCTGATGGCGCAGCACTGATGGCGCAGCATGCCCCGCATCGCGCGGGGCAATCGCCGCCGTGTTGATCCGATTTCGCGGCGACGACAAAAGAAAAAGCGCGGCATGGGTCAATGCCGCGCTTTTTCGTTTGAAGCCCTTGTGGATGATCAATAGATTTCAGGCACGATCATCGACGACGGCACCGGCTGGCGGCTATATTCGTCATGGAACACGCGTTCCGGCAACACGATGGAAGGATGATCGATCTCGTGATACGGCACCTGACTGAGCAGATGATGGATACAGTTCAGGCGCGCGCGCTTCTTGTCGACGGCCTGCACGACCCACCACGGCGCTTCGGGAATATGCGAGCGCTGCAGCATCACTTCCTTCGCCTGCGTATAGAACTCCCAGCGGCGGCGGCTTTCCAGATCCATCGGGCTCAGCTTCCATTGCTTCAGCGGATCGTGGATGCGCGCCTGGAAGCGGATTTCCTGCTCTTCGTCGGTAATCGAGAACCAGTACTTGATGATCTGGATGCCGCTGCGCACAAGCATCTTTTCGAACTCCGGTACCGAGCGGAAGAACTCTTCGTATTCGTCGTCGGTGCAAAAGCCCATCACACGCTCGACGCCCGCGCGGTTATACCAGCTGCGATCGAACAGCACCATTTCGCCGCCTGCCGGAAGGTGGCTCACATAGCGCTGGAAATACCATTGCGTGCGTTCGCGGTTGTTGGGCGCAGGCAGTGCGGCGACGCGGCACACGCGCGGATTCAGGCGCTGCGTGATGCGCTTGATCGCGCCGCCCTTGCCCGCTGCATCGCGACCTTCGAAGATCACGACCACTCGATGTCCCGTCTTGACGATCCAGTCCTGCAGCTTGACGAGTTCGCCCTGCAGGCGAAACAGCTCGCGGAAATAGTGCTTGCGTGCTTCGCGGGCCTCGGGCGTGAAGCCTTCTGCGCCATCGAGAATGCGGTCGTCGACTTCCATTTCGAGTTCTTCGTCGTACGCATCGACGAGATCCTCTTCGAAGCGGCGCCGCCGTGCGCTCAGCGAATCGGCGTCAAGTTCCTTCCCGGATTCCTTCATCACAGTAGCTCCTGTCGTTTCCGTTCCACGTTGCGCGCAAAGGTGGGTTCACGCTGCGCGTGGGCTCGTGTGATTGTGAGTCATTTTGGTGTCAGTCATATTACTCCGGGGCCGGCAGACAGTTGCGGCCATGATCGTCTCAGAGCCCATGCAGGCCCGGGAGCCCTGGAGCTCTGGGGCCCTAAAGCCCTAAAGCCCTAAAGCCTTTTGGCAATGCTGATTTCGTGTCCGTCCGGATCGACGATATGAAAGTACCGCTCTCCCCACGACGCATCGGCGGGCGCATGCTCCGGCGCGAAGCCCGCCGCAATCGCCTTGCGATAGACGGCATCCACGTCGGAAACATGAACGATCACGCGTCCCCACCAGAGTACGGGACCACGCGTATCGACGATCAGATTCAGATAGGTGCCGCCGAACGCAAACGATGTAAATGCCTCTTTGGGACCGCCATACGAGAGCGGAAATCCGAGCGCGAGGTAAAACGCGACGGCTCGCTCCATGTCGTGCGTGGCGAGCGTCACGGCACTCAATCCTTCGAATTGCGGCTCGGCCGCATCGCGTTGTGACTGGGCGTGGTCCATCGTCTCCTCCGTAGGGCCAGAAAGTAAAAACAGCGGGCATCGCCGACTGGCCATGCCCGCTGCTGCAGAAGCGCCTTCGATCAGGCGCCGTTCACCGGATGAGCGTTATGCGCCGCCCGATCAGTGGATCACGCGCGTCACGCCGCGGCCGCGCGGGTCGGACACGGGCTCCGGCGTCTCGCCGTTGATCTTGATAGCCTGAATGTCGCCATTGAAGTTCTGCGCCTGCAGCGTATAACCCTTCGCCTCAACCTGCTTGGCCAGCTCACCGTCGATGGGCGCATACGGCTCCCAGAAGATCGTATTCGGCGGCAACAGCTGATGATGGAAACGCATCGCGGCAACGGCGTCCTTCAACGGCATGTTGAAGTCGTACACGTTGTTGACCACCTGGAAGATCGACGTAAAGATGCGCGAGCCGCCCGGCGTGCCGATCACGAGCGACACCTGGCCGTCCTTCGTCAGAATGGTCGGCGACATCGACGACAGCGGGCGCTTTTTCGGTTCGATCGAGTTCGCGTCGCTGCCCACCACGCCGAACATGTTCGGCACGCCCGGCTTCGAGGCGAAATCGTCCATTTCGTCGTTCAGCACGATGCCCGTGCCTTCCGCCACGACACCCGAGCCGAAATAGCCGTTGATCGTGTACGTGTTCGACACCGCATTGCCCCACTTGTCGACCACGGAGAAATGCGTGGTCTCGGCTTTCTCGGGCATCGACGTGCCAAGTCCTGGCTGCACGCTCCTGGTATCCGACGGCGTTTGCGGATTCACCTCGGATGCGCGCTTCGCGATGTAGGCGTCGTCCGTCAGTTGCGCAACGGGCACCTTATAGAAGTCCGGGTCGCCGAGATATTGCGCGCGATCCGCGAATACGCGCTTCTCGATTTCGGCGATCAGGTGAATGTACTGCGGCGAGTTGAGATCGACGTTGGCGAAGTCGCTCTTGAGGTCTGCTTTCATCTTCAGCAATTGCACGAGACCGATACCGCCCGAACTCGGCGGCGGCGCGGTGATCACGCGATAACCGTTCCAGTTCGCCTGAATGGGTTGACGCCACACAGCCTTGTATTCCTGCAGATCGCGCTTGGTGATGAGACCGTGCCCCTTCATCGATGCCGCGATCTGATCGGCCGTTTTCCCGTTATAGAACTCGCGCGCGCCCTGATTCGCAATGCGCGTCAACACAGCTGCGAGATCCGGCTGCTTGAAATTCACGCCCTCTTTCAGATTGCCGAAATAGGTGTCGAAGTTCGTCTTGCCTTCGAAGTCCTTCTCCGCGGCTTCGCGGCGCTTGGCCAGTTGTTCGTCGACGATGAAGCCGTCACGCGCGTAGCCGATGGCGGGCGCGAGCACCTGCTTCCATTTCAGCCTGCCGAAACGGTGCTGCGCTTCCCACATCCCCGCCACCGTGCCGGGCACGCCCACGGCGTAATAGCCGAACAGGCTCTTGCCCTTGATGACATTGCCCTGATCGTCGAGATACATGTTGCGGGTCGCCGCCAGCGGCGCGCGCTCGCGATAGTCGATGAAATAGGGCTTGCCATTCACATACAGCGTCATGAAACCGCCGCCGCCGATATTGCCCGCTTCGGGATAGGTCACGGCTAGCGTGAACGCAATCGCCACGGCCGCATCGACGGCATTGCCGCCTTCCTTGAAGATCTTTTCCGCGGCATCGGCGCTGTACTTGTCCGCCACGGCGACGGCTGACGCCGTCAGTACGGGCTGTTGGGGAGGGGGCGCCTTCGCGTACGCCGGTGCGGACTCGAGAAAGCCCGCGGAAGTGGTCAAGAGCGCAGCGACGGCCAGCGCTGTTGCGGAGAATTTCGCTTTATCGATTAGTTTCAACGCGTGCCTCCAAAGACGTTCTTCTGGTTCAATAACGAAAAGAGTGTCTTGGGCTTATAACACGCAACCCGTGCGTTTGCGAAGAAGCCCTGTGCGTTTCATGCGCATAGGGCTTCGTTTCCCTCGCTTACTCCAATTGCAATAGAAGGGCGACGCTGTTATGCGGCCGCCGACTCCTTAAGCACTTGCGACGCCACTTCGTCGACAGCCATCTTCGTCAGCTTGACGATTTCATCGACTTCGCTGCGCGTCGTCACGAGCGGCGGCGCGAAACCGAGAATGTCGCCATGCGGCATCGCCCGCGCGATCAGTCCGTGCTGCAATGCGGCGGCCGATACACGAGGACCGACCTTCAACGCGGCGTCGAACGGACGGCGCTCTTCTTTATGCGCCATGAATTCAAGCGCCGCGAGCATGCCCGCACCGCGCACTTCGCCGACGAGGGGATGCGAGTCGAATGCCGCATGCAATTGCGCGAGCAGATAGCCGCCGACATCGGCCGCATTCGCGGTGAGATTCTCACGCTCGAGGATGTCGAGATTCGCAAGCGCGGCAGCCGCGCAAATGGGGTGCCCCGAATAGGTCCAGCCGTGCCCCATCGGACCGTGCTCCTGCGAACCTCGATCGATCACATCCCACACCTTCTCGCCGACGATCACGCCCGACAACGGCGCATAGGCGCTCGTCAGACCTTTGGCAACCGTGATCAGATCCGGCTCGATGCCGAAATGCTGCGCGCCCATCTTCGAGCCGAGGCGCCCGAAGCCGCACACCACTTCATCGCTGATCAGCAGGATGTCGTGCCTCTTCAGCACCTTCTGGATGGCGGGCCAATAGCCAGCCGGTGGCGGCAGAATGCCGCCCGTGCCCATCACCGGTTCGGCGATGAACGCGGCGATCGTATCGGCGCCTTCTTTCGCAATCAGCTTCTCCAGTTCTTCGACGCAATAGTCGACGAACTGCGCTTCAATCATGCCGGCCGGCGCCTGGCGATACCAGTGCGGACACACAGTGTGCTTGACGCGCTCGATAGGCAGATCGAAATGCTGATGGAAACTGGGCAAGCCCGTCAGGCTGCCCGTCACGATGCCCGAGCCGTGATAGCCGCGCTGGCGCGAAATGATCTTCTTCTTGTTCGGCCGGCCCTTCACGTTGTTGTAGTACCAGACGATCTTGATCTGCGTTTCGTTCGCATCGGAGCCGGACATGCCGTAATACACCTTCTTCATGCCCTTGGGCGACCAGTCGATGATGCGCGACGACAGTTCGATGATGGTGTCCGTCGAATGCCCGACATACGTGTGGTAATAGGCAAGCTTCTTCGCCTGCTCATAGATGGCTTCGGCGACTTCCGTGCGGCCATAGCCGATGTTCACGCAGTACAGGCCCGCGAAAGCGTCGATGAACGACTTGCCTTGATGATCCTCGATACGGATGCCTTTTGCGCCCGTGACGATGCGGCCGGGCAATGCGCCGCTCGCGTGATCGTGAGCGTGCGTAGACGGATGCATGAAGTGCGCGCGGTCGGCGCTGAACAGTTGATCGAGTTGAGTCATGTGATGCTCCATTTCTGACCGGTAATTGAATGACGCGCTCACGCGGCAACGGGCCGATGAGCAGAAAAAGCCGAATCGGTGACGGGCAGGCCGAGTTGACCGAGGCAAAAGTAACGCGTTTCGACAAACGGCTCGAACCCCTCGAGTCCGCCTTCGCGGCCAAGGCCCGATGCCTTCATGCCGCCAAAGGGAATCGGCGCGCCGGTGAATTTCGCGCCATTGACCGACACCATCGCGAAGTCGAGTCGGCGGATCACCTGAAACACGGTGTTCAGATCTTTCGCGCACACGTAGGCGGCAAGACCGTATTCCGTATCGTTTGCGCGCGCGATGGCTTCGTCGAGCGTATCGAAGGGCGACACGGCCGAAATGGGCGCGAAGTTCTCTTCGTCGTACACGCGCATGCCTTTTGCCGCATCGGCGATCACGGTCGGCTCGAAGAACCAGCCACCGCGTGCGTGCGGCGAGCCGCCTGCCAGAATGCGTGCGCCCTTCGCGCGCGCATCGTCGACGCGTTGCACCGTTGCATCGAATGCGGCCTGATGCATCAACGGACCGACTTCGCTGCCCGCCTCGAATGCCGCGCCCACTTTCAACGCACGCACAGCCTGTGCATAGCGCTGGATGAATGCGTCATACACAGGACGTGCAACGAGAATGCGATTCGCCGCGCAACAGTCCTGGCCCGATGTCTGAAACTTCGCGGCCACGGCGACGCGCACCGCCTGCTCGAGATCGGCGTCTTCAGTGATGATTAGCGGCGCGTTACCGCCGAGTTCGAGTGCTGTCTTCTTGATGCCGCTTTGCGCGGCCGCCTGCATCACGAGCGACCCGACGCGCGTCGAGCCCGTGAAGCTCACCGTGCGCACGCGCGGATCCCGCACCAGCGTTTCCATTGCCATTTGCGGCTCGCCGAGCACGACGTTGAACACGCCCGGGGGAAAGCCCGCCTCTTCCGCGAGCTGTGCGAGCGCGAGCGCGGAGAACGGCGTTTCGTGTGCAGGCTTGACGACGACAGTACAGCCGGCAGCAAGCGCCGCGGCGGCTTTGCGCGTAATCATTGCGTTAGGGAAGTTCCACGGCGTGATCAACGCGGCAACGCCGACGGGCTCCATCATCGTGCCGAGATGCGCGCCGTCGATATGCGTTGGAATGGTGCGGCCATTCAGACGTTTGGCTTCGTGCGCAAACCATTCGATAAAGCTCGCGCCATAGGCGATTTCACCCGCTGCTTCGGCGAGCGGCTTGCCCTGCTCGAGCGCGAGAATGCCGGCAAGATCGTGTTGATGGCGCAGCACCAGTTCATGCCAGCGCAGCAGCAATGCCGCGCGCTTCGCGACGGGAACCCAGCGCCAGCTATCGAATGCGCGCTGTGCGGCAGCGACGGCCTGCGTGATCTGCGACGCTTCGAGCATCGGTACATGGCCGATCACTTCCTGATCTGCAGGGTTTTGCACAGGCACCGTGGAGGCGGTTTCGCTGTGCATCCAGCGTCCGTCCACATAGCACAGCGATTTGAATAGTACGGGGTGGCCCAACAGCATGGCGATCTCCTGGTTGCAGTAGCTACTCAGTACTCTAATGGGCGCGCGGCTTCGGTTTTTTTGGTTTCGAGCTAGAGGGTGTGATGTTTTTTCTGTTTCTGGACCCGCAGGTAAGGATTTTTCAAGTCCTGAAAGTCACGAACACCTGCACAGAGTTCGCCGCAGTGAGGCCTGTGCAAATGCGCTGGCAGCGAGCGTGAACAAGTACAGTGCGGCGTGAAGTGCGGGGACGTAGAGAGCCCGTGGGTAATAACGAGCACTCGCGGTGTGAGCCCGCTTTCTTTGCTTACTTTCTTTGCGGCGGCAAAGAAAGTAAGTGCCGCCCCGCACAGGGGCAACGCTTGCGAAGCAAAGACAAAACGCGGATGCCGACGCAAGCGGCAATACAAACAGGGCAACGCCCAAACACAAAGAACAAAACCTACTCCCACGCCGGCATACCCTCGAACCCGCCCCCTTTGACCACTTTGGTGACTACATAAGTGAAGTACCGCTCGATCCCAAGCTCATCCGTCAGCAACGCATCGATAAACCGCTGATAGTGGTCGATATCCTTCGACACCACATGCAGCACATAGTCGACACCGCCGCCCGTCGCGTGGCATTGCGTGACTTCAGGCGCCTCGGCGATGCGCTCTTCGAAGCGCCGCATATCGTGCGCCGTGTGACGCGCAAGCGTCACCTCGACGATGATGCGGCTCCCGTTGAATGCCTTCGTCCAGTCGATATCCGTCCGATAGCCACGAATCACGCCGCTTTCTTCGAGTCGCCGCACGCGCTCCCACGCTGGCGAGATCGACAGGTTCACTTCCTCGGCAAGACGGGACTTCGTAATGCGCCCGTCCTGCGCGAGGATGCGAAGAATCGCGAGATCGTAGCGATCGAGTTTCATCATCGGCGCGTGCCTCTAGCCTGTCGTTGCAGCCCGTTTGCCCATCGCAACGGGAATGCCGCGCTCGACGATATCGGCGACCACGGCCACCGTATCGCCGATGCGCACCAGCCCCGGAAAATGCCGGGCAGCAAGCAGGCCACTGCGGCGCGCGCGATATTCGACGGGCCGCGCGCCCGTGCGTGTCGCGTCGTGCACGCGCGCGATCACATCGCCCGCTTCGACGCTGTCGCCGAGATCCTTGCAAAGCTCCAGCAGGCCGTCGTGTTCGCTCGTCGTGTAGCAGGTGCCGTCGGGCATGTCGAGCAAGGTCGTCGTGCGCGGCGGCAATGCCTGATCGTCGCGGGACGCGAGTGATGCGAGCACGCCCGCACTCGCAAGAAAGCCACGCACGCCGCGCTCGGCTACCGCGACGCTCGCGACCGTCGCCGTTCCCCCGCCGCCCAGTTCTGTCGATACGAAGACCTTGCCCGCTTCTTCGACGGCCGTGTCAAACAAGCCGACACTGTCCAGCTCGAGCATCCGCATCGAATACGGCGCGCCGAATGCGCGCATTGCCGCCTCGCAACGCGACTGCTGCTGCGCATCCTTCAACACGTGCACGGCGGCGAACGGCACGAAATCCAGCGTGCGGCCGCCCGCATGCAGATCGAGCACGTAGTCGGCGAGCGGCAGCAGATAGCGCTGAAAATAATCGGCGATTTTCTCGGTCACCGTGCCGTCCGGCTTACCCGGAAAGCTGCGATTCAGATTGCCGCGATCGATCGGCGACGTGCGGCTTCCCGCGCGAAACGCCGGGTAATTCATGAACGGCACGATGATCACGCGCCCATTGACCTCGCTTGCCTGCAAGGTCGACGCGAGCTTCGACAGCACGATGGGCCCTTCGTATTCGTCGCCGTGATTGCCGCCCGTCAGCAGTGCCGTTGGACCGTCGCCATTGCGGACCACCGTGATGGGAATCATCACGGCGCCCCACGCGGACGCATCGTGCGAATGCGGCAGCTTCAGAAAACCGTGCTGCACGCCGTCGGCGTCGAATTCGACCGTGGCGGAAATGGGTGAAGCCCGCATTGCACTACTCCTTGACGAACAGCTTGCGCGGCGTGTTGCAGAAGGTCTCGACGCCCGACCCGGTAATCAGGATGCTCTCGGTAATTTCGAGGCCCCAGTCGTCGAGCCACAGGCCGGGCATGAAGTGAAACGTCATGCCGGGTTCGAGGACGGTCTTGTCCCCCGGACGCAGGCTCATCGTGCGCTCGCCCCAGTCGGGCGGATAGCTCGCACCGATCGGGTAGCCGCAGCGGCTGTTCTTCTCGATGCCCGATTTGCGCAGCACGGCAAAGAACGCGTTGGCGATGTCCTCGCAGGTGTTGCCCGGCTTCGCCGCCGCCAGCCCCATTTCGATGCCTTCCACCACGGCCTTTTCTGCATCGATGAAATGCTTCGGCGGCTTGCCGAGAAACACCGTGCGCGATTGCGGGCAGTGATAGCGCCTGAAGCAGCCGGCGATTTCGAAGAACGTGCCCGCGTTCTTTTCGAACGGCGTGTCGTCCCAGGTCAGATGTGGCGCGGCGGCATCGGCGCCCGTGGGCAGCAGCGGCACGATGGCGGGATAGTCGCCGCCATGGCCGTCGACGCCCGTGATTCCCGCAGAGTAGATCTGTGCGACGAGATCGTTCTTGCGCATGCCCGGCTCGATCGTCTCGACGATGTGCGCATGCATCTTCTCGACGATGCGCGCAGCCACGCGCATGCACTCGATTTCGCGCGGCGACTTCACGGCACGCTGCCAGTTGACGAGCGCCGTCGCGTCGCGAAAGGTCGCCTGCGGCAAATTGCGCTGCAACGCTGCATAGGCAGCGGCGCTAAAGTAGTAGTTATCCATTTCGACACCGATGCGCCGCGTTTGCCAGCCGCGGGCCTCGATCACTTCGCGCGCGAGGTAATCCATCGGATGACGTTCGGTGGACTGCACGTAATGATCCGGATAACCGACGATGTTCTCGCGCTTCATGAACACCGTGCGCAGCGCGCCGTTCGCATCCTGGCCGCGTCCATACCAGACGGGCTCGCCGTCGAGCGAAAGCAGCACGCACTGATGCACGTAGAACGACCAGCCATCGTAGCCGGTCAGCCACGCCATGTTGGTCGGGTCCGTCACGATCAGCAGATCGATCTGCGCCTTCTCCATTGCGCGGCGCGTCTTCGCGATGCGCGCGTCGTATTCGCCGCGATCGAACGGCAGCCGGACGACGGGTGCCGCCGGCGTCACGTCGTCGCGCTCCAGTTGAGGTGTATCTGACATAGTCTCCTCTCAGCCCTTCATGTCGTTGCGGAAAATGGTCCCTGCGTTGGCCGCGCGGGCGCGCGCGAGGGCAAGCGTCGCGATCGCCGTGTCCTGCGCGCCCGTGCCCGTCAGGTCGCAGAGCGTGATGTCGCGCTCGCCCGTGCGGCCTTGTATCTGTCCTGCGATGATCTGGCCGAGTTCGGCGTGCGGCGCATTCGCGTCCATCACACGCGCTTCGATTGCGTGATGCAGTTCGCCCAGCACGCGCGTCTGCGTGACGCGGTCGCATACGTAGCGCGCCGCCGCTAACGCTTGCGGCGCGATTTCATTCTTGTGCTCGGCATCCGAGCCCATCGCCGTGATGTGCAGACCAGCATGCAGATCGGCGGCGTGAATCAGCGGTTCGCTGCTCGGCGTGGTCGTGATCGCGATATCGGCTTCGGCAAGCGCGTGGTGAACGTCGCGCGCGACTTCGCATGCGATGTGCAATTGCGCGGACATATCCGCTGCGAATCGCTCGGCGTTCGCGCGATGGCGCGCCCACACCGTCACGCGCTCGACTTTTCGCACCAGCGCGAGCGCCTGCAATTGCAGACGCGCCTGCTCGCCCGCGCCGATTACAGCGACGCTGCGCGCATCTCGCTTCGCCAGCCAGCGCGCCGCGACAGCGCCCGCAGCCGCCGTGCGCACGGCCGTCAGGTAGCCGTTGTCGAGCAGTACCGCTTCCGTCAGGCCCGTTTTCGCCGACAGCACGAGCATCAGGCCATTCAGGCTTGGCAGCCCAAGCTTCGGGTTGTCGAAGAAGCCGGGGCTCACCTTGATCGCGAAGCTGTCGAAGCGCGGCAGATACGCAGTCTTCACGTCCACTTCGCCGCGATGCTCGGGCAGATCGAGCCGCAGGATGGGCGGCATCGCAACGGCCTCAGTCGCGAGCGCGAGAAACGCCGATTCGATCTGCTCGATGGCTGCGAGATCGAGCGGCACAAGCTCGCGCAGTTGTGCTTCGCCGAGCAGGGTGATGGCCGTCATGCGTTCGCTCCTTCGCGTTTCGTTTCAAGTTCCGCTTCGGGTATCGTTTCGGGTTTCGCTTCGCCTGCCGCTCCGACGATGCGGCGATGCTGGTTCATGTCGATATTGGCGCCCGTGACGATCAACACGATCGGGCCACGCGCCGCCGACGCATCGCCGAGATGCCCCGCGAGCAGCGCGGCAATGCCGACTGCGGCGGCGCCTTCCAGCACGAGCCGCTCGCTTTCATACGCATGCACGATGCCGCGCGCAATCGATGCTTCGTCCAGCAGGACGACGCTGTCGATCAGTTCGCGCGTCAGCGAAAACGTGTAGCCGTTGTCGAGGCCAATGCCGCCGCCGAGCGAATCGGCGAGCGTCTCCACTTCATCGACCAGCACGGGCTTGCCTGCCGCGAGGCTCGCGTGCATGGCCGCGCCGCGCTCCATCGTCACGCCCGTCAGCCGCGCAGCGGGCGCGCTGCGCTTCACGGCCAACGCGACACCTGCGAAGAGCCCGCCGCCCGACAGCGGCACGACCACATGCTCGACATCGGGCAAGTCTTCGACGATTTCGAGGCCGATGGTGGCCTGCCCCGCGATCACATCGGGGTGATCGAATGGCGGCACATAGGCGTAGCCCTCGTCGCGGACGAGCCGCTGCGCCTCGCGCTGCGCATCGTCCTGGCTCTTGCCGGCGATGTGCACCTGCGCGCCGAGCGCGCGCACGGCTTCGATCTTGTTGGGCGGCACAAGCGACGACATGCACACGGCCGCCTCGATGCCGAGCGCGCGCGCCGCATGCGCGACGGCGCGGCCATGATTGCCCGTCGATGCCGTGACCACGCGCCGGCATCCTGCTTCGGCAAGACGCGCAAGCGCGTTCGTCGCGCCGCGCAGCTTGAAGCTGCCCGTAGGCTGGACGGTTTCAAGTTTCAGATAGACGGGTGTGCCGGCAAGTGCGGACAGCACCGGCGACTCGACGAGCGGCGTGCGCAGCACGCGTCCTCGAATGCGTAGTCGCGCGCGAAAGAAATCGGCAAGCGAAAGGTCGGACATTGGCATCGGCCCTGCACAAATTTCACGACCGATGCGGTTTTTGCCTGTGACGTCATCGACATTCGACGCAAACCGCAACGGACTCAGTGCGGCCAGTCTAATGTTCTAAATACCGTTTTCTATTGTCCTGGTACATTTCGGTTTGCGCGGCTTCGTGATCGCGTCACACCTCACGTGTCGCGCGTCACGCGTCGCGCAGGCAGCGGCGCAAGCAACGGCCTGTCTAGCCGAAGTCGTGCACCTGCGGATACTGCTCGAACACGTCGCGCATCGTTTCGAGCGCCTCTTCGTACACGTCGTCGCTGACTTCGGCGCCCACGCACAGGCGCACCGCATTGGGCCGTTCCGCGCCGCGCACGAGAAACGGATCGGGCGACGTCACCGCGATATTCCGGTTGCGCAACTCGCGCACGAGCCGGTCCGCCTGCCAGTGATCGGGTACGCGCAGCCACACGGACAGCCCCTGCGGATGCGAGCCGAGTACATACGGACCCAGCAGTTTTTGCGCGAGCGCCTGTCGAACCGCGAGCCGCACGCGCTGCATCTCGACGAGACGCGTGGCCGTGCCGTCATTGATCCAGCGCGTCGCCACTTCCGCCATCGGCGAGGTCGCCATCCAGCTGCTCACGCGCAGCACGCTTTCGGCGCGCAACGCGAGGCGGCGCGGCGTCGTCAGATAGCCGATGCGCAAACCCGCCAGCACCGACTTCGACATGCTCGTGCAATAGAACGACAACTCGGGGATGTGGCTCGATATCGGCGCGGGACGCGTGACGGGCAAAGGGCCATACACGTCGTCCTCGATCACGTATACGCCGTAGCGTTCCGCGATCCGCGCAATCGAGCGGCGCCGCGACTCGGGCATCAGCGCGACGGTGGGATTGTTCAACGTCGGCGTGCAGACGAGCGCCGTGATGCGCTCGCTGTCGCACATCTCTTCGAAGTGCTCGGGATGGATGCCGTATTCGTCGATCTCCAGCCCCTTCAACGTAAACCCCAGGACATTCGCGGAGCCGATCACGCCGTGATCGGTCAGACTTTCGCATAACACGGTATCGCCGGGGCCGACCAGCGAAGCGAGCGCGAGAAAGATGCCATGCGCCGCGCCGTTCGTGACGAGCAGCGTGTCCATCGAAGCAGGCATGCCCATCGTCTGCAGCCATGCAATGCCGGCCTGGCGATGATGCTCGAATCCCGCGATCGGCCGGAACGCGCGTATCCACGGCTGGTCTTCGATCTTCGACAGCGTCGCGCAGACCTTGCGCCACATTGCGTCGTGTTCGGGCGTGTGAATGATGCGCGCGATCGAAAAGTCCACCACGGAACGCTCGGCCGTATCGAGCATGTAGTTCGACATGGTCTCCGTGACGCGCTCCGCGACGAAACTGCCGCGCCCCACTTCGCAGCGGATCAGCCCTTGCCGCTCCAGCTCCTTGTAGGCGTTCGTGACCGTCTGCACGCTGATCGACAACTCCGACGCGACATCGCGCTGCGGCGGCAGGCGCGCGCCCGCGCGCAGCGACTCGCTTTCGATGTCGCTTGCGATCGCCTTCACCAGCCGTTTGTATTTTGATTCGACGCCATGCACCGCGCCCACTGCTTCCCGCCATTGCTCGATCACCTGCCGCCTCCGCTGCCGCCCTCGCATGCACATCCTGCATAGTGCGACGGAAGGGCCCCGGAAAATTATTGTCCTAGAGCAATCAGAACAAAAAAATGGCTTTGTATGCTGCGTTCATGGGTTGCATTCCGGGCCATTCGAACGCTCTGGATTGCTTGCCACATGGGGTTTTCCCGGGTCTGGACGCACGCCGCATAGCGCCATTCACTGCACATTTTTCGCCCTCTTACGGAATCGACATGAAATCGAAGCGCACGTCAGTCATGCTCGGCGCCCTCTGCCTCGCGGCAGCCGGCCTTGCCATGCACACCCAGTTCGCGTCGGCTGAAACGACGTTGCAGCGCATCCAGCGCACCGGCGAGGTGCGCATCGGCTACGCGAACGAAGCACCGTTCGCCTACACGACACCCGATGGCAAGGTGACGGGAGAGTCGCCGGAAATTTCCCGCAAGATCTTCGAAAAGCTCGGCGTGAAGAAAGTGGACGCCGTGCTGACGGAATGGGGTTCGCTGATTCCGGGCCTGCGCGCGGGCCGCTTTGACGTGATCGCGGCGGGCATGTACATCACGCCCGAGCGCTGCAAGCAGGTCGCATTCGCCGATCCGCAATATCAGATTCAGGACACGCTGCTCGTGTCGAAGGGCAATCCGAAGAACCTGCACAGTTATGGCGATGTCGCGAAGCAGCCGGACATCAAGCTCGCCGTGATGGCGGGCGCTGTTGAAGTCGCCAACTCGCGCGATGCAGGCGTGAAGGATGCGCAATTGCTGCAGGTGCCCGACACGACGGCACAACTGCAGGCCGTGCGCACGCGCCGCGCCGATGCAGCAGCGGGCACTGCGCTGACGATGAAGGGTCTCGCCGCGAAAGATGCGGGTCAGGTCGAAACGGTGTCGGTGTTCAAGGACGATCCGAAGCACACAGGCTACGGCGCGCTCGCGTTCCGGCCCGAAGACACCGATCTGCGCGATGCCGTGAACAAGCAGTTACATCAATGGCTCGGCACGCCCGATCATCTTGCGACCGTCGGGCCGTTCGGCTTCGACAAAACGAATCTGACCACGAAGACGGCCGCGGACATCTGCGGCAAGTGATTCGCGACGGATGATTCACAACGAGTGATTGCGCGATACACCGCGCGCAATCGATCGGGCCGCGATTTCATGTGCTGCTGACGAAAGCCATCCGACGTAGCACAGCGCGAATCGCGCGCCCCGGGGAGGCACCTGATTTGCTTCCCGCATTCAATCCCAGGCGCACGCGTGCGCCGTCATGCAAGCGAGGCCACCGCCATGCGTGAACTGTTTCCTTTGCTGCTGCAAGGTACGCTCGTCACCATCGAGATTGCCGCGCTCGGCACGCTGCTCGCCATCGCAATGGCCTTTATCGCCACGGCGGCCAAGCTGGCGCCGTGGGCGCCGCTGCGCTGGGCGGGCAATGTGTACGTCGAAGTGTTTCGCGGCACGTCGCTGCTGGTGCAACTCTTCTGGTTCTTCTTCGTGCTCCCGCTGCCGCCGTTCCGGATCGAGTTGACGCCGTTCACCGTGGCGATCGTCGGTCTGGGTCTGCACTACGGCGCATACGGCTCCGAGATCCTGCGCGGCGCGTTGCGCTCGGTGCCTGGCGGCCAGTTCGAGGCTGCGGTCGCGTTGAACATGTCGGCCTTTACGCGGACGCGTCGCATCGTGCTGCCGCAGGCGATGATCAACGCGCTGCCGCCCGCGACGAACCTGATGATCGAATTGTTGAAGGGCACGTCGCTGGTCTCGCTGATCACGCTGTCCGATCTCACGTTCCGCGCCCGCCAGCTCGACGAAGCAACGTTCAAGACGGCGGAGATCTTCTGCCTCACGCTCGTCATCTACTTCGTGCTCGCGCAGTTGCTCGTCACGCTGATGCGACATTTCGAACGGCGGGTGAGCCACGGCATGTTGGCTCACGCGCACTCGCCACGCACCACGCAAAAGGCGGCGTCATGAATCACTTCTTCGACTTGCAGTACGCCGCGCACATCCTGCCCGCTCTCGCGCGCGCATCCGTCTATACGATCCTGATCACGCTGGTCGGCTTTGCGATCGCGCTCGTGCTCGGCCTCGTGCTCGCGATTCTTCGGCGCAGCCATATCAAGGCCGTGTCCCGCAGCGTGGGGTTCGTCGTGGAGTTCATCCGCAGCACGCCGCTGCTGATTCAGGTGTACGTGCTGTTCTATGTACTGCCCATCTACGGCATCACGATGTCCGCATTGACGGCGGGCACGATCGGCATCGCCGTGCACTACGCGTGCTACACGTCCGAAGTGTATCGCGCGGGCCTGAACGGCGTCGCGCGCGGGCAATGGGAAGCGGCGTGCGCGTTGTCGCTGTCGCCGTGGCGCACGTACAGCGGCGTGATTCTGCCGCAAGCCGTGCGGCCCGTGATTCCCGCACTTGGCAATTACCTCGTCGCGATGTTCAAGGACACGCCCGTGCTGTCGGCCATCACCGTCGTCGAACTGATGCAGCAGGCGAAGAACGTCGGCTCGGAAACGTTCCGCTATCTGGAGCCGATCACGCTCGCGGGTCTGTTCTTCCTCGTCATCAGCATCACGTTCGCGCAGCTCGTGCGACGGCTGGAATTCCGCTTGAGGCTGCCATGAAAACGCATGCAGACACCGACACCACTTTGCAGTCCCAGTCCCCCGTGATGGAGAGAGAGATGAAGCGAGACCCCGTTGCCGTGCTGAGCGAAACGCAGAACGCAAAAGGCGAACAGCCGATGGTCCGGTTCGCCGGCGTGACGAAACGCTACGGCACGCTCACCGTGCTCGACGAACTCGATCTGGAAATCGCGCCCAACGAGAAGGTCGCGATTATCGGGCCAAGCGGCTCGGGTAAATCGACGCTGCTGCGCGTGCTGATGACGCTCGATCCGCTGACGAGCGGCCTGATCGAAGTGGACGGCGAGCCGCTCACGCACATGCGCAAGAACAGCGGGCTCGTGCCTGCGTCGCCGGCGCATCTGCGGCGCGTGCGCAGCAAGATCGGCATGGTGTTTCAGAGCTTCAACCTGTTCCCTCACATGACGGCGCTCGCCAATACGATCGAAGCGCCGATGCGGGTGCTCGGCCTGTCGCGCAAGGACGCCACCGATCGCGCGCGCGAACTGCTGTCGCTGGTCGGTCTCGAGGACAAATGCAATCACTATCCGTCGCAACTGTCGGGCGGCCAGCAGCAGCGTGTGGCGATTGCGCGCGCGCTCGCGATGCGCCCGAAGGTGATGCTGTTCGACGAAGTGACGTCCGCGCTCGACCCCGAGCTTTGCGGCGAAGTGCTCAACGTGATCCGGCGCCTCGGCAAGGAGCACAACCTGACGATGCTGATGGTCACGCATCAGATGGGCTTCGCGCGTGAATTCGCGGACCGTGTGTGCTTCTTCTCGCAAGGCAAGATCATCGAGCAAGGTCCGCCGCAGCAGTTCTTCACGTCGCCGCAGCATGAGCGCACGCAGCAGTTCCTGCGCGCGGTTCGCGAAGCCGTTTGAGCGTTCGCGTCGCGCCACGGCGTGACGCGCCTTCGTCCACGCCGGTCACGTCGATCACGTCAGTTACGCCGGCCCTCTTCCACCGCGCGCGAGTTCGTCGCCGCTGTTGTGCGGCAGCTTCGCGGTGACGGGAATGGACGCGGCCGAGAACAGCCCGATCGCGAGAAACGCGGGCCAGAAGTCCGTCCAGACGATGGTGGGATGCCCTTGCAGCTTGTGCGAGATCGACAGGATGATGCCCGCGATCGTCACGCCCAACCCCAGCGAAAGCTGTTGCACGACGCTCGCGACACTCGTCGCGCGGCCGACTTCGGCGCCCGGAATATCCGCGTAGGCGAGCGAGTTCAGCGACGTGAACTGCAACGACGGAAAGATGCCGCCGAACAGCACGACACACCAGATCACGATGTGCGGCGTGCCGGGCGCGAAGAGTCCATAGCTCGCGATGGCGCAGCCGGCGAAGGCGGCGTTGAACATCAGCACGCGCCGAAAGCCGAAACGCGCGAGCACCGACGACGCAATCGTCTTCATGAAGATCGAGCCGAACGCCGATGCGCAGGTGATCGTGCCTGCGGCAAACGGCGTCATGCCGAGCCCTTCCTGCAACGCGAGCGGCAACAGAAACGGCACGGCGCCGAGGCCGATGCGAAACAGCGAACCGCCCGCGACGCTCGCGTGGAAACTCGGAATGCGCAGCAGCTTCAGATCGAGTACGGGCCGCTCGACGCGCCTGGCGTAGTACCCGTAGGCCAGCAGCAATGCGGCGCCGAGCGCGCACATCATCGCCGATAGCGCGTTCGACACCAGTTCGCCGCCGATCAGCGACAAGCCGAGCATGAACAGCGACGCGCCGCTTGCCGACAGCGAGAAGCCCGCCCAGTCGAGCCGCCCAGGATGCGCTTCGCGGACGTTCGCGATGTGTCGGTTGGTGAGCCAGATGCCGAACAGGCCGATCGGAATGTTGACGATGAAGATCAGCCGCCAGTGCAGATAGGTCGTGATGAAGCCGCCCAGCGGCGGACCGATCACGGGCCCGAGCAGCGCGGGCACCGTCAGATAGTTGACGGCGCGAATGAAATCCGACTTCGGCACCGAGCGGAAGATGATGATACGGCCAACGGGCACCATCATCGCGCCGCCGATGCCCTGCACGAAACGCGCGGCGACGAATAACGGCAGATTGGTCGATGCCGCCGCCATTAGCGAGCCTGCCATGAAGATGCCGATCGCCGTGCGGAACACGGAACGCGGACCGTAGCGGTCGGCGACCCAGCCGCAGACGGGAATGAATACGCCCAGGCCGATCACGTAGCTGGTGATCGCGAGCTTCAGCGTGATGGGATCATGCCCGAGATCGCGGGCAAGAACGGGCAGCGACGTGACGAGCACCGTCGAGTCGACGTTTTCCATGAACATCGCGCAGGCGACGATCAACGGAACGATGAAGGCGCCTAGTGCTAAGGCCATGTGGACGAAAGGCGACGACGGAGAAAGCGTCGGCGTAAAGCTGCGATTATGGCATCGTGTCGCCGCGCGACGTTATTGCGCGCGCAACTTCATCGCTCGAAAAAAAAAACGCGCCGGTTGCCCGGCGCGCTTTTTCATCGTTGTGTCCGCGCCGCGGCAATCAGCGCCCCGCACCCACCAGCGGCTGCAGCATCGGCAGAATCTGCGCCGCCGCGCGCTCGACATCGTTCGGAAAGTCGATTTCGATCCACGGCGCGCCCGTGACATCCGCCGTGTCGAACACGTGGCTGCCCTCGAGCAGCAGATCGCGCACGGCTTCCTCGTGCGGCATGTTCGCGCGGCCGCTGTCGACGTATCCCGCGACGATTTGCGCAAAGCGCTTCGCCGTCTGTTCGCGCAGACGGAAGAAACCCACCGACTCGCCAATGGTGTCGTATTCGAGGCCGACCGCGACCTGCTTGCGCAGTTCGACAGGCACGCCGCCCTTCAGGCACAGCTTGACGGGTTCGTCGCCCGTTTCGAAATCGCGGTCGATCAGCAGGCGGTTCGCGTGGGTGTCCGCCACCAGCGCGCTCAGGATGCGCTCGTCGTACAGCACGTCGGCGTCCATCAGCAGCACGTCGCCGCCGCGCGTCAGCGCATCCGCAACGGTATGCACCGTCAGCACGCTGCCCAGATCGAAGCGCGGGTTCAGCCTGATCTCGACCTTGTGCGGCCATTCGATCCGCTCCAGTTCGGCCTCGACCAGTTCCGGCTGGAAGCCGAGCGCGAGCACGACTTCAGTGACGCCCGCTGCATCGAGCATCTGCAGATGACGCTCGAGCAGCGTCACGCCGTCGAAACGCAGCAGGCATTTGGGAAACTGTTCCCCAGCGGGTTGCTGGAGACGCAGGCCAAGACCTGCAGCAAGAATGATGGCGCGCATTCGCGGTCCTTTCTAAAAATATCAATCGACAGCCGGCAGGCGCCCACCGCGCCGCCGCTGCCAGCTACGTTCGCTGAAATGCAGATAGAGCAGGCCAGGCAGGCCGAGCAGCAACTCGCGCGCGCGCTTCACCAGCGACAGGGCGAGCGCCGCTTCCGGCGGCAACCCGACGAGCGGTGCGAGCAGCAGATAGCCGCCTTCCTGGACGCCGAGCGAGCCGGGAATCGCGAACGCCGCGCCGCGAATCGCCTGGCCCAGGCTTTCGAGCAGCAATGCCTCGATCCAGCCGACGGGATGGCCCAGAAAACGCAGCGCGAGCCACACCTCGACCGTACCGACGATCCAGCCCGCGAGGCTCAACGCGAAGCTGGCCGCGACCTTGCCGCGCTGGTCGTATAGCTCGCGCACGGCGACGTCGACGGCATCCGCACGCGTCGTCAGCGCCGACCAGTCGCGCTTGCCGAACACCTTCGAGAGCACGCGCAGCGCCTTGCCGAACAGGCCACGGCGCTGCGCCATGTAGAAGCCGCAGATCATCGCCGCGAGCACGCCCGTGGCAATCAGCGCGGCCGTCTGAAGATCGTGCATCGCGCCGTGCGCCGCCGAAGCGCCGAACAGCAGCAGGCCCAGCATCGCGAACACGATCTGGGCGAGCGCCTGCAACGTGGTGCTGACGGTGATCGCCGCGGCGGCGTCGCGCATGCGCAGGCCGCGCTGCGACAACTGGCGCACCATCATCACCGGTCCGCCGATCTGACCCGCCGGCAGCAGGCTGTTCACCGATTCGCCGATCCAGCGCGCGAAGATCGCGTCGCGCTCCGTCACTTCCTTCTGGTTCCGGTCGAACATCACCGAGATCGCGCCCGCATCGAGCACGAGCGGCAGCAAATGGAACGCCGCGACAATCGCGAGACCCCAGCCGGCTGCCATCAACGTCGACACGACCGAGCCGAAGCCCTGCCACGCGAGCAGCGCGACGAACAGCGCGCCGCCGATCGTCAGCAGGATCATCGCGGCACGCGTCACGCGCCTTCTCCTTTCGCGTTTCGACGGGCGAACTGGCTGAACACCTGGCGAAAACCGAAGTACGCAATAGCGTCCTTCAGGTTCGAGATCACGCGGCGCCACGGACGCATGTTCGGGTCCGTCACGTACTCGAAGGTCAGCGACACGCGCATTTCGTTATCGAGCGCGGGCGTGATGCGATGGCGCAGCTTGTCGCCGTCGAAGAACACCAGACCGCCCGGCGGAATCTGCACGGAGCCCGGCACGTCGGCCTTGTCGGGGTTGCGCGTGTGCAGCTCGTAGTCGAGCCGGCACGACGATTCGTCGATCACGCCGAGCAGCAGCGTGTAGCGGCGGCCGTCGTAGTACGACGTGTCGTAGTGCCAGCCGATATGGTCGCCCGGCTTCGTGTAGTAATAGAGCGCGTACGCGTGAGGATCGTCGGGCGGCGACAGCAGCAGCTTGTCGCCCGTCAGATGCTCGAGCCAGCCGATCAGCTCCTTCGAGCGATACAGCTGTGCGATGAACGGCGCGAGCCGGTCGATCGTATGACGGCTCACGCTGCCGCCCTGCTTGTGACCCGGCAGATAGTTGCGGTTCACTTCGGGCAACAGCGCGCGGGCCGCCGACACCAGTTGCGCCGTCACTTCCGGTGCGAGGAAATCTTCGAGGTACAGAAACGCGCTCTGATCGTCGTAATCCTTGCGCAGTCGCGCGTTGTCGAACGTGCGAACGCGGCTCGCGACAGCGCGATCGGGATCGGGCGCGCCGTTCGATGCACCTTCAGAAACGGCAGAAGCCGGCGCGAGGCCGGCAGTGGTATTGAACGAATGGGATGTCGTCACGTCTTCTTGTGCGGGCGTGCTCATCGGCTCACCCAGGCTTGACTGGTTTCCTGCGCCGGGCGAGTGCGGCGCGCGACGCGCCGGTAATCGATCACCACGTACGCTGCAAATAACGGCGCGCCAATCGACGCGGCCACGAGAAACGGCGCGACACCGCCCGTCAAGGTGACGAGCGGCAGCAGATAGAGCACGTCTTCCGTCTCGAACCCGCCGACGGACGCCTGCTTCGTGCCTGCCTTGCCCGCCATCTCCTCGATGCGCATGCGCAGGAAGAAAATCAGCGCAACCGCGATGCCCGCGATCGTGCCGAGTGCGAACGGCGGCAGGTGCACGCCGATCAGATTGCCGACCTGCGCCGACGTCATGCCGTAGCCCATGCCGCCGAACAGCAGCACGGTGACGAGCGCGTCGCAAGCGAGATCGTAAAAATGACCGATACGGCTCGTCTTGCCGCTGACCCGCGCCAGTTCGCCGTCGGTGTGATCGACGAAATTGGACAGCACGATCAGCAACGCGCCGATGTTGGTCCACATGAACCCGCCCCGAGCCAACGCCAGCCCGCCTGCGAGGCCGATCAACAGGCGCACGGTGGTCAGGTGGTTCGGCGTGACGGGCGTATCCACGAGCGGCATGATGAGCCGCCGGGCGAGCCGAGCGTCCCACATTCTGGGCGGCGGGACGTTGCGGGGAGGATGTGATGGCGAAGTCATAACCCGGAAATATATACGGGATCGAGATTTCTTGCCTCTATCCCTGACAAATGTGTTGCTTTTCAAAGACCTACTGTAACGGACCTGACAGCACGTTTTTCCGAACGCGGGTAGAGTGCGCGTCTGCCGCATCGATGCTACCTGCTCGTACATCGTGCAATTTCCGCTCCTTCGTCGCGCATCGTCGCGGATTCGCCGCCTTTTCCGCTTGTGTCCGCCCGAATTGCCTGCGCCGGCGCTTTGTTCAAAACATGAAACGCATTTTCGCCCGTCCTGTTCTCGCAGCCCTGCTGCTTTCGGCGCTGCCATTTGCACGCGCCGCATCCCTCGATGCCGCCCTCGCCTGCAACGAGTCGGCGCACCAGTTCATCGCCGATCTCGCCGCACAGCAATTGATCGATCCGAAACCCATGCGCGTCGAGAGCAACTCGATCAATGCATTCCGTCCCGTGCGCGGCGCCCGCCTGGAGGCGTACGGGTTTAGCGTGTTTGCCGTGGTCGGCTACGAGCAGGACGATCCCATCTTCCGCGCGGGCAGCGGCGAGCCGCTCGCGAAGTCGGCGTATGGCGCTGTCGTCTGGGGCAGCGACGAAAAGGTGCAGGCCGCCGTCACCGCGGGGGGCAGCACGGCCATCGTTCATCACGTCGCACCGCATGTGACGGCGATTTTCTGCAAGCGCAGCTAGGCGGCTTCCCCGCGCCCATGCCGGCGGGACACGCAGTTATCAACAGATTTCGTGGGTAAGGCTGTGAGCAAGCTCTGAACGAACCGCGCAAGTCATTGACGGCATTCGGTTTGTAGACGATGCATGCATCCGCTGTTTCGCGCTTGCCGCCCGCTTGCGGCGGGCGTCCGGCGGGCGTCTGGCGCGGTTGTCCACAGTTTTCGTGGAGAAGGCTGTGAACATCCTGAGCAAGACGTCGGCAAGTGCCTGATGCAGAAGGATTTGAACGCGCTGCACGCACGATACGGGCAACGCGCATTCGATGCGCCGCCACGCCTTGTCCACAGATTGTGTTCCAACCCTGTGGACAACACCGGGACTTGCCGTGCATCCCACTGACGCGTCACGATTTTTCACCGCCGATTCGCCGCGAGGCAAGCCGCCTACTCGTGCGCATGCGCGCGTCGGCGCGCGCCCTCCAGCCGCTCCCGTACGAAGCGCACGTGCTCGCGCAGGACGTAGAAGCCGTCGGCGTACGCGAGCGGCATGCGCAGCGTATTCAGCGACGCCTCGATCCTGTCCAGCTCGCTCAGCAGCTTCGCGCGTTCCGCATCCGACGAATTGCGCATCGACTCGCGCTCGACGGCGATCAGCGCGCCGTAGTACCGATAGATCCGCGAGCGCACCCGCCACGTGAACAGCGCGGGAATCAGCCGCAGCGCGGGAAACAGCAGCACGGCGATGGGCAGCAGCAACACCAGCAGCCGGTCGACGACCGTCGCGAGCCAGAACGGCAGCGTCCGGTACAGGAAACTCTTGCCCGACTTGTAGTAGCGCGTCGCGTCTTCGCTGATCCGGTACTCGCGCACCACAGGGTTCGGAAACTGCCCGGCCGTTTGCAGCAACCCTGCCTTGCCGTGCACCTCCTGCGCGGCTTCGATCAGCAGATCGGAAATGGCTGGATGCAGGTTCGTGCGCGCGACCAGTTGGGCTGTCGGGCTGATCAGATGGACGGTGTCGGCCGGAATCCGGCGGCGCAGGTCGAGCACGCCGGGCGGCAGCTCCAGTTCGTCCAGATACGGGAAGATCCGCGTGTACGCGCTCGCCTCATTGAAGTTCATCACCGAGATGCCAGGAATGGCGAGCAGCCGCAGCATCAGCGCGCGCGTCGTCGAATCGCCGCTCAGCATCGCGGCGTCGGCCTGATTGGAGACGAGCGCCTTCGCGGCGTCGAGGCCGTCCAGCGGCAATAGCGTCGTCTCGCCGCCCGGCGCGATGCCGTTCGCGTCGAGCAGCGCCAGCGACAGCATCCGCGTGCCGCTGCCCTCGCGGCCGATCGCAATACGCTTGCCCTCCAGATCGGACAGCTGGGCGACGCCGCCGCTGCCGCGATAGAACACGATGAGGGGCACGTACGCCACGCTGCCCAGCGACATCAGCGACGCGATATCCCGTCCCGCCGACTCGCCGCCCTGCACGAGCGCGATGTCGACTTTCTGCTTCGGATCGAGCAGCCGGTCGAGGTTCTGCACAGAACCGTCCGACTCCAGCAGCTTCAGCGTCACGCCATTGTGCGCAAGGATCTTTCGATACTCTTGCGCGTACACCATGAACGAGCTGTCCCGCTGCCCGACGCTCATCGTGATCGTGCGCGGCGGCGCGGGATCGACCAGCCACACGACCAGCCAGACCACCACGGCGAACAGCAGCAAGAACGGCAGCGAGGTCCACGCGAGATCGCGCCACATCGACTGTGTATGGTCGCGAAGCGTCCGCGGAGCCGGTGGAGATTTCGGACGAACACCCTTCATGTTTGGGCCGCCTTTGAGGTGCGCTACCGTCAATCGTAGCCGCCCCGGGTCATTCTGGGGAGCGTCCTCGACGCACGCGGCCGCTGCCGCTTACGGCGTTCGCTAACGAAATCGCGTGAGGGGCTTGCGCGACGGCAAGCAGGTCTCTATAATTCGCGCCTTCGCTAGGCTCGTAGCTCAGCTGGTTAGAGCACCACCTTGACATGGTGGGGGTCGTTGGTTCGAGTCCAATCGAGCCTACCAACGAACATTGCAGTACCTGAAAGCGGCAAGCATCCCATGTTTGCCGCTTTTTTCTTTTCCGCGCGCAATTCGTGTGAGCGTTCGAGCCTTGCGGTTCGAAACGCAGCAATGAAAAAGCCGAAGAACGATTCAGTCCTTCGGCTTTTTCATTTATTCCAGGCTTGTCGCCCGTGACGGCACGACGCGCCGGAGCGCCTCAGCGCGACATCATGTTCATGCTGACGTTATGCATGACCCAGACCGTCCCGAACACGAGAAACATTGCCGCCAGCGCCGTATAGGCAAGCGCCAGCGTATTCCAGCGCTGCCCGGAGCTCGACACGCTCATGTGCAGAAAGAACACCAGATGCACGACGATCTGCACGACGGCGAGCGCGGCCAGCGCAAACGGCGCCGCGTCGGCCGGCAGCCAGCCACGCATCACGACGCCGAACGCGGCGCCCGTCAACAGCACGGCCAGCACGAACCCGACCACATATCCGCCGATACCGCCGTGCCCCGCTTCGCCATGAAGCGCATGAGATTGCGAGTGAGCCATTTAGAGCACGCTCCCGAGATAGACAAAAGTGAACACGCAAATCCACACGACATCGAGGAAGTGCCAGAAAAGGCTCAGGCACGTGAGCCGCGTGATGTCGCGCTGCGTCAGTTGCGGCGCGCGCGCGACCTGAACGGCGAGCACCGCCATCCAGACGAGCCCCGTCGCGACGTGCAGGCCGTGCGTGCCGACCAGCACGAAGAACGACGACAGGAACGCGCTGCGCGACGGACCCGCGCCCTCGGCGATGAGATGCGAAAACTCCGTGAGTTCCAGCTTCAGAAACACGACGCCGAGCACGAACGTCACGGCGAGCCACACGAGTACGGCGCGCGTGTTCTGCTTGCGTGCGGCGACCATCGCGAAGCCGTACGTGATGCTGCTCAACAGCAGCGCGGCCGTTTCGACGGCGACGCCGGAGATGTCGAACAGATCCTTGCCCGTCGGTCCGGCGTTGAACTGATGCGACATTACGGCAAACACCGCGAATAGCGATGCGAACAGCACGCAGTCGGTCATCAGGTACAGCCAGAAGCCGAACACCGAATGCGATTCGCCGTGATCGCCGTGACCGTCAAACTCGTTCAGGGTAGCGGCATGGACTTTTTGCAGCATCACTCGACCTCCGCGAGTTCCGGCGACACGCCCGCATGTTGCGCAAGCGGCGTGCGGCCCTTGTTTTCGATCGACCGCACGACGTCGGCGGGAATGTAGTAACCGTCAGCGCGGCCAAAGCTGCGGCCGATCACGGTCGCGGCGATCGCCACGAACGACGCGATGGCGAGCCACCAGATGTGCCACACAGCGGCGAAGCCGAGCGCAAGGCTAAACACGCCAATGAAGAAGCCCGCGCCCGTGTTCGACGGCATATGGATGTCCTGATACACCGCCTGCACGCCGAGCCCCCTGCCCGTTTCCTTCATGTGCGCGAACGCGTCCAGCTCTTCGACGACGGGGATCGTCGCGAAGTTATAGGCGGGCGGCGGCGATGACATCGCCCATTCGAGCGTGCGGCCGCCCCACGGGTCGCCCGTCACGTCGCGGTACTCCGGCTTGTTGCGATTCACGATGCTGACCACCACCTGCACGACCTGGAACACGACGCCCACGGCGATCAGCGCAACACCGCAAGCCGCAACGATCATGTATGGCTGCCATGCCGGGTCGTCGTAGTGATTCAGACGGCGCGTCGCGCCCATGAAGCCGAGCACATAGAGCGGCATGAACGCCACGTAAAAGCCCGAGAACCAGCACCAGAACGCGGCCTTGCCGAGCTTGTCGTTCAGCTTGAAGCCGAACACCTTGGGGAACCAGTAGCTGAAACCCGCCAGATAACCGAACACCACGCCGCCGATGATCGCGTTATGGAAGTGCGCGATCAGAAACAGTGAGTTGTGCAGCACGAAGTCCGCGCCGGGGATCGCCATCATCACGCCCGTCATACCGCCGATCGTGAACGTGATCATGAAGCCGATCGTCCACAGCACGGGCGCCGTGAATTCGAGGCGGCCGCGATAGATCGTGAACAGCCAGTTGAAGATCTTCACGCCGGTCGGGATGGCGATGATCATCGTCGCGATGCCGAAGAACGCGTTCACATCAGCGCCCGAGCCCATCGTGAAGAAGTGGTGCGCCCACACGAGGAACGCGAGGATCATGATCGCGCACGACGCGTACACCATCGTCTTGTAGCCGAACAGCGGCTTCTTTGCGAACGTCGAGATCACTTCCGAGTAGATACCGAACGCGGGCAGAACCAGAATATAGACCTCCGGGTGACCCCAGGCCCAGATCAGGTTCAGATACAGCATCGCGTTGCCGCCTGCTTCGTTCGTGAAGAAGTGCATGTCGGCGTAACGGTCGAGCCCGAGCAGCGCGAGTGCAACCGTCAGGATCGGGAACGTCGCCATGATCAGCACGTTCGAGCACAGCGCGGTCCATGTGAACACGGGCATCTTCATCAGCGTCATGCCCGGCGCGCGCATCTTGACGATCGTGACGAAGAAGTTGATCGCCGTGATCAGCGTGCCGACGCCCGACAGTTCCAGCGCCCAGATGTAGTAATCGACACCGACGCCCGGACTGAACTGCAGCTCCGACAGCGGCGGATACGCGAGCCAGCCGACCTGCGCGAATTCGCCGATCACGAGCGAGATGTTCATCAGGATCGCGCTGATCGCCGTCATCCAGAACGACAGGTTGTTCAGGAACGGGAACGCCACGTCACGCGCGCCGATCTGCAACGGCACGACGATGTTGAAGAGCCCCACCATCAGCGCCATCGCCATGAAGAAAATCATGATGACGCCGTGCGCGGTGAAGATCTGATCGTAGTGATGCGGCGGCAAATAGCCGGCCGCGCCGCCGCTCGCGAGCGCGAGTTGCAGACGCATCATCACGGCATCGGCGAAGCCGCGCAGCAGCATCAGCACGGCCACCACGATATACATCACGCCGATCCGCTTGTGATCGACGGACGTGAGCCATTCCGTCCACAGCCAGCGCCACTTGTGCGCGCGCGTCAGAAACACGGCGACAGCCAGCACGATCAGTCCCATCAGCGCGCCCGCGCCCATGATGATCGGCTGATCGAACGGGATCGCCTCCAGAGTCAGTTTGCCGAACATGCGTTACTCCTTCGAAGCACTCGTAATGCAGTTGGCGTCACGGAAATCGACGACATGACCGCTGTTGTATTTCGCAATGACGTTGTGGAACAGCTTCGGGTCCACCGACGAGAAGTAGCGCACCGGGTCCTTCTCGCTCGGCTTCGCGACGGCGTAGTAGCGATCCATGTCGAGCCGCTCCTGCGACGCCTTCACCTTCTGCACCCAGCCGTCGAAGTCGGCCTGACTCACGGCGAGGGTGCGGAATTTCATGTCCGAGAAGCCCTTGCCGCTGAAATTCGCCGATACGCCCGCGTAATCGCCCGCGTGATCCGCGATCAGGTGCACACGCGTCTGCATGCCCGCCATCGCGTAGACCTGCGTGCCAAGCTGCGGGATGAAGAACGAGTTCATCACCGAATCGGACGTGATGTGGAAATTGACGGGCGTGCCGACGGGCATCGCCAGCTGGTTCACCGACGCAATGCCGAGATCCGGATAGATGAACAACCACTTCCAGTCGAGCGCGACGACTTCGACGTCGATTGGCTTCACGTTCGATTCGAGCGGCTTGTACGGATCGAGCTCGTGCGTGGTTCTCCACGTCAGCACGGCGAGGAACAGGATGATCAGCGCGGGAATCGTCCACACGACCACTTCGATCGCCGTGGAATGCGCCCACTTCGGCGCATACACAGCGTTCCTGTTCGACGCGCGGTAACGCCACGCGAAGAACAACGTCAACAGAATCACGGGAATCACGACGATCAGCATCGCCCAGGTCGCCGTCGCGATCAGCGACTTCTCGGCGACGCCGACGCTGCCTTTCGGGTCGAGCACTTCAAGTTGACATCCCGTGAGAAACGCGGTCAGGCCGATGCCGACCGCAACGAGGCAACCTCTCGTTAGTAAAGTTGTTTTGACTGACATGTTGGCCCAATAGTCGATGAACCACGCAATGCGCGTATGGGGTTTGCGAGGCAAAGCGCACACGGTCTATGTGCCAGGCGATTCTAGGGACGTACGACCTCTGAAGTCCTGATCCGCATCAAGGACAGAGCAACCCTGAGAGTGCTAACCGTGCGACGCGATGTCACACGGCGAAAGACGCAGCGGGCACTTGTGATTTTTCTGTTACGGCCCGCTGACCCTGGAAAGACAGACTCCGTCAGCTCGCGAGGCCCGCGGGCAGCTTGCCGCCGTTCGCCGCGAGCGCGGTCATCAACTGCTTGTGCAGCCAGATGTTCATGGACGCTGAATCGTTCATGTCGCCGCCGTACTTCAGTTCGCCTGCCAGCGCTTTGCGGTGCTCGAGGCTGCTGTCGACGTCGAGCAGCTTCATCAGATCGACGATCGAGCGGCGCCAGTCGAGCCGCTGCGGACTGGCCGCGGCCAGCTGGTCCATGACGGCGGCGACGTCGACGTCCGCGAGAGCCGTCGAAACGGGCGCGGCGGGCGTACTAGCGGACGCGTCGGGCGTACAAGCGGACGCCTCGGCGGGGGCCGGTGCGACGGGTTCGGCGGGCAGCGTTGCGGCCGGTTTGGCTGCGCCGAAAATCTTGCTGACGATGGTTCCAAAGATGCTCATGAGCGATTCTTCCTTGAAGTGGTGAGGAGGCGTCGCAACGGCGTCGGCCTTCCCGTGCTGCGGATGACGAAGGCGCCGCATGCGACGAGCGCCATTTGATCCGAATAGGTGGCCGTTGCGCGATGTGGCGCGCAATTTTCACGCTTGTTTGCACTCCGGCGCACGCACACCACATCAGATGTGAAATTTCGCAAAACTTCGCATCCCACATGAATTTATCGATTCGCTCGATTGAGAATCGCACGTCGATCGACGTTCGTTTTTCACCTTTCCAACCACGAGATCACAATCATGAAAAAACTGTTGACCATCGCAGCCTGCGCCGTTTCCCTGTCAATGCTCGCCGCCTGCTCGGGCCTCGATCGCGGCAAGGAGGAAGCCCTGAACCAGAAAGCCGGCATCGAAGTGACGCAAACCAAAGACGGCGTGCAGGTTCGTCTGCCCGAGAAAGTCCTGTTCAATTTCAACGAAGCGGCCCTGCGCCGGGACGCCACGCCGGCGATCTCGCGCGTGGTCGTCGTGCTGAGCCGCACGCAAAAGCCGATGATCGTCGAAGGTCATACGGACAACGTCGGCACGCGCGAGTACAACCAGCAGCTTTCAGAAGCGCGCGCGAAGTCGGTCGCCGATGAACTCGAACGACGCGGCATCAGTGCATCGCGCATCACCCTGAAGGGTTATGCATTCGATCGCCCCGTTGTCAGCAACGATTCGCCGGAAGGCCGCGCGCGCAATCGCCGCACCGAAATCGTCGTGAAGGGCGAATCGCTCGAAGCGGTAATGGGCAAATAAAAGGCTCGCCGCACCTTCGCAAGCGCCTTCGCCGCTCCATTCGAGGCGCTTGTTTTCCCGACGCCGCGCCAGCGCGCGTAAAGAATCGTCAAAGAATCCATCCGACGCGCGCATGTCGTCAACGCGAACATTTTGAGACCGTTAGAACGCGCTCCGGTTATTGCTTCGTGCCCTATCGTGTCGACCTTGCGTGTTGTTGGACTACTGGCCATTCTCGGATTGTTCGCGGGTTGCGCGCAGATTCGCGCTGAACATCAGACATCGAAAGCGTACGGCACGGCGCAGGCCATGACACCGTCCGTACCCACCATTTCCCATGACCTCTCCGACGATGCGTCCAGGAACATCACAGTCAATTCCGATGCGATCGCATTTCAACCCGTCAAGGGCACGCTGCAATCGGGCGCGGCGTCGTGGTACGCACGGAAATTCGAAGGCCGCCGCACCGCCAGCGGAGAACGCTACGACGGCCGCTCGTTGACGGCCGCCCATCGCACGCTGCCGCTTGGCACCTATGTGCGCGTAACGTCGCTGGCTACGGGAAAGTCGGTCGTCGTTCGCATCAACGACCGCGGCCCGTTTGTCAAAGGACGAATCATCGATCTGTCTTATGCCGCCGCCAACGCATTGGGATTGACGAGGGTGCCGTCAATGCGCGTGCAGATCGAACGCGTCGAGCGCGCCGTCGGCTTTGCGATCGGGTTCGATGAGTCGGAAAGCTGACATGTCGGCAGGCCGTATCGCGATTGCCGCATGCATCGCCTTGCCTTACTTTTGCGGCGCATTCGCGGCGCCACACCGAGGCGACTCGCGCATCGGCGCGACGGCTCTGGAACGCCCAACCCCGCGAACGTCGCTTCACACGGCCAAGCCTCGCATAGTCGCGCCGAAGGCTGCGCGCAAAACGCATCGTCAAGCGCGCACGCCGCGCCACACCGATGTTTTCTACCGCTGGTCGACCGAGCAGTTGATGTTGGGTGGCGTGGACCCCGCGCAGATCGGCAAAGGCGGCGGTGTCGGCGGTGTCAGCAACAAGCCAACAAGCGAAAACGCGGCTTCCGCCAGGCAGAAGCCGCGTGCATCAGGCGAACGCTCCGAGCCGTCTTAGGCCGAAACGCCACCGTACTTCACGACATCAAGAAGCGTCTTCTTGTGGTCCTGATAACGGTATAGCGTAATCGCGCCGTCCTTCATGTCGCCGTGCGCGTCGAAGGCGATGTGGCCGATCACACCGTTGTAATTCGTCGACGGCAATGCGGCGAGCACTTTGGCGGCGTCCGTCGTATTGGTGCGTTTCATCGCATCGACGATCACGTACACGGCGTCGTAGGCGAACGGCGCATTGAACAGAATCGGTCCGTTGAAACGCGCCTCGAAACGCTTCTCGAACTCGGCACCTTTCGGCATGCGGGACACAGCAAGACTCGCTTCAGAACACACGAGATTGTTGACGGCGTCGCCCGCAAGCTCGGCCACTTTCTCCGTACACGCGCCATCGCCGCTCAGAATCTTCGCACTTAGCCCTAACGCAGCAGCCTGTCGAATGAACGGGCCGACGGTCGAGTCCATGCCGCCGAACATGATGACGTCGGGATGCGCACTCTTGATGGTGGTGAGAATGGCGCGGAAGTCGGTGGCCTTGTCGGAGGTCGCCTCGCGCGCGACGACGCGCGCGCCGCCCGCCCGTGCGGCCGTGGCGAACTCGTCGGCGAGGCCCTTGCCGTACGCCGTCGCGTCGTCGACCACGGCGATGCTTTTCGCGTTCAGCGCCTTGAGCGCATAGCCTCCCAACGCCGGCCCTTGCTGCGCATCCGTCGCGACGACGCGAAACGCGCTCCTGTAGCCCTGTTTCGTATAGTCGGGATTGGTCGACGACGGCGAAATCTGCGCGATACCCGCATCGTTATAGATGCGCGACGCGGGAATCGACACGCCCGAGTTCAGATGGCCGATCACCGCGACCACGTGCTCGTCGACGAACTTCTGCGCGACCTGCGTGCCCGTTTTTGGATCGGCGGCATCGTCTTCACCGTCGAGTTCGAGCCGCACCTTGCGGCCGCCGATCACGAGGCCTGCCTGGTTGATTTCCTCGACGGCCAGACGCGCGCCGTTTTCGTTGTCCTTGCCGAGATGCGCGCTGCCGCCCGTCAGTGGACCCACGTGACCGATCTTCACGACTTCTTCGCCGGCCGCGGCGGCCGCGTGCGCGGGCGGCTCTTTCCGCTCGCAGCCCGTCAACGCCAGGGCTGACAACGAAAGACCGGTCAACAGCCATTTCTCAAGATTCTTCAACGCCATTCTCCTCGATGAATTCCCCACGGAAATGATTCGCTTTCTATATTCGCAATCCGAATCAAATAGCCGAAAACAGTAGCATGCGATACCGCGCGCCACTGTAAAGATTGGTCAATCGAAGGTCGATGCAAACGAACGGCGCGCCATGCATTCCTTGACAAAGTTTGACGCTTGCTGCCAGCGATCCAATGGACAATCGGGTGCGCGCGGAACGCGCATCGCGCCGCAACCGCCGCGCAAGCATTCACTCACAATCAACGGAAGCAAAACAATCATGAAGAAGATCTCTGCCGCCCTGCTGGTCGCATTGTCGACTATGACGGGCATCGCATCGGCGCAAACGTCCGACAACGGCATCGTGATGACGCACGACCGCGAAGTCGCTGCGAAGATCGAACAGCACGCACGCGACATCCAGGCGCAGCCGGCCGTCCAGCAGGACGCGCAAGCCACCGCCGAGAAAGTCGAACAGACGCCGGCGCCGCGCCATCATTACAAAAAGTCCGTGGCGAAGTCGAAGAAGGCGTCTGCCAGCATCGCGGGCAAATAAGCGCTACGAACGGCCGCGTCCAGCACGCGCCGTACAAACAAAAACGGGCTAGCCGCAGCTAGCCCGTTTTTTATTTCACTGGAAGCTCAAAGCCCAAAGCTCGAAGCCCCCAGCCACCCGCTCAAGCTTCGACCAGTTCCGCCGCCTGCGCGTCTTCCACGTCTTCCACGCTCGTGCGGATCAGGTGATCGAACGCAGCCAGCGATGCCTTCGCGCCCTCTCCCACGGCGATCACGATCTGCTTGAACGGCACTGTCGTCACGTCGCCGGCGGCGAACACGCCCGGCACCGACGTCGCGCCCTTCGCGTCGACGACGATCTCGCCGTGCTTCGACAGTTCCACCGTGCCCTTCAGCCATTCGGTGTTCGGCACGAGACCGATCTGCACGAACACGCCTTCGAGTTCGACATGCTTCGATTCGCCCGACACACGATCCGTGTAGGTCAAGCCATTGACCTTCTTGCCGTCGCCCGTGATCGCCGTGGTTTGCGCCTCGGTGATGACGACCACGTTCGGCAGGCTGCGCAGCTTGCGCTGCAGCACTTCGTCGGCACGCAGCGTTGCGCCAAATTCGATCAACGTCACGTGATTCACGACACCCGCCAGATCGATCGCCGCTTCGACGCCCGAGTTGCCGCCGCCGATCACCGCGACGCGCTTGCCCTTGAACAGCGGGCCATCGCAGTGCGGGCAGTACGCGACGCCATGATTGCGGTACTCGCGCTCGCCCGGCACATTGATCTCGCGCCAGCGAGCGCCCGTCGCCAGCACGATCGTCTTCGCCTTCAGCACCGCGCCGCTCGCAAGACGCACTTCGTTGATCTTGCCCGGAATCAGCGCTTCGGCGCGCTGCACATCCATCACGTCGACTTCATAGCTCTTCACGTGCTGCTCGAGCGCCGTGGCGAACTTCGGCCCTTCCGTTTCCTGCACCGAGACGAAGTTTTCGATGGCGAGCGTATCGAGCACCTGGCCGCCGAAACGCTCAGCCACGACGCCCGTCGCGATGCCCTTGCGTGCCGAGTAGATCGCCGCCGCCGCCCCAGCCGGCCCGCCGCCGACGATCAGCACGTCGAACACCGGCTTCTTCTCCAGTTCCTTCGCGGCGCGCGCACCGGCGTTGCTATCGAGCTTCGCAAGAATTTCCTTCACGCCGCTGCGGCCCTGACCGAACACTTCGCCGTTCAGGAACATCGTCGGCACGGCCATGATCTGACGCGACTCGACTTCGCTCTGGAACAGCGCGCCGTCGATCGCAACGTGGCGGATGCGCGGATTGATCAGCGCCATGATGTTCAGCGCCTGCACGACTTCCGGGCAGTTCTGGCACGACAGCGAGAAGTACGTCTCGAACGCGTAGTCGCCGTCGAGCTCGCGAATCTGCTGGATGACGGCGTCGTCGAGCTTGATGGGGTGGCCGCCCGTCTGCAGCAGCGCGAGCACCAGCGACGTGAATTCGTGACCCATCGGAATGCCCGCGAAACGGATGCCCGCCGCTTTGCCCGGCTCGCCGATCGAAAACGACGGCTTGCGCTCGTCGTCGCCGCGCCGCTCGATCACGGCCACGCGCTCCGACAGCGTGGCGATGTCGTTCAGCAGCGCGAGCATCTCCTGCGACTTCGCGCTGTCGTCAAGCGAGGCGACGATCTCGATGGGACGGCTGACTTTCTCGAGGTAGGCTTTGAGTTGGGTCTTCAGATTCGCGTCGAGCATGGTGTTTCGGGTCCGTAGCGAGATGGGATTGGGATGTTCGGTCGCGCTGTTCGCGTCTGAACGGGAGCGCAACGCGGTAAGACAGTTCGCAAGGCTCGTGACCTTGCGGACTGCCTCACGCGGCGCCGCGTCGTGCGGCGCCGCAGAGACAGGATGACAGCGGGTAGCGTGTGGTTTCCAGGAGCCTGGAATTTAGATCTTGCCGACGAGATCCAGCGACGGCGTCAGCGTTTCAGCGCCCGGCGTCCACTTCGCGGGGCAGACTTCGCCCGGGTGCGCCGCGATGTATTGCGCAGCCTGCACCTTGCGCAGCAGTTCGCCAGCGTCGCGGCCGATGCCGTTGTCGTGGATTTCGCACAGCTTGATCTCGCCTTCCGGGTTGATCACGAACGTGCCGCGCAGCGCAAGGCCTTCTTCTTCGATCAGAACGTCGAAGTTGCGCGAGATAGCCAGCGTCGGGTCGGCGATCATCGGGTACTTGATCTTCTGGATCGTGTCCGACGTGTCGTGCCAGGCCTTGTGCGTGAAGTGCGTATCCGTCGACACGCTGTAGATTTCAACGCCGATTTTCTTGAATTCTTCGTAGCGGTCGGCCAGATCGCCCAGTTCCGTCGGGCACACGAACGTGAAGTCGGCCGGATAGAACACGACGACGGACCACTTGCCCTTGAGGCTCTCGTCGGTCACGGTCACGAAATCGCCGTTGTGGTATGCGGTGGCCTTGAACGGTTTGATCTGGCTGTTGATGATCGGCATCTGATGCGTCCTCTTCAGTGAGTTGGGTGGGTTGGGTGCTGCGATGGATTGAAGTATGAAGAAGTTTGCGAGTTTAACAAATTTGATTATGCCGATTCGGGTCATTTAGATTTTCTATCGGACGCCGCAACCCCCCGCCGGGCAAGGGAAAGCCGCGTCGCGCGGACCGTCGAGCGCGAGTAAAATGATGTGAAATGTGTCCGCGGCGCGGTCTTCGGCAGAGACTTCAGCAGGATTTTTCGCTTGAACGAGCTTCAACAGGGGTTTCTTCTCACCCGGCATTGGCGCGATACGGCCACGGGAACGGAGGTCGAGTTCTGGCTCGCCACCGACGATGGCCCGCGCCACATCCGTCTGCGCCCCCAGCCGAATGTCGCGTTCATCCCCGTTGCGCAGCGCGAGCGGGCCGAAACCGTGCTGCGCCAGGAAAAAAATGCGCGCGACACCGAACTGCGGGCGCTCGACCTGTGCGACTTCCAGCATCGGCCGGTGCTCGGCCTGTATTGCCCGCAATACAGGCAGCTGACAGCGCTCGGCAAGCGGCTGGAACAAGGCGGCGTCGACGTGTACGAAGCCGACGTGTTTCCGCCCGACCGCTACATGATGGAGCGCTTCATCACGGCGCCCGTGCTGTTCGGCGGCGAGCCGAACCGGGACGCGCGCGGCCCGCTGCTGAACGCCGACATGAAGCCCGCGGCCGGCTATCGTCCGAAGCTGAAGCTCGTCTCGCTCGATATCGAAACCAGCGCGCACGCCGAGTTGTATTCGATTGCGCTCGAAGGCTGCGGGCAGCGCCAGGTGTACATGCTCGGCGCGCCGAACGGCGACGCCTTGAACCTCGACTTCGCGCTCCAGTATTGCGATACGCGTGCGCAACTGATCGAGCGGCTGATCGAATGGATGGACACGCATGATCCCGATGCGATCATCGGCTGGAATCTGGTGCAGTTCGATCTGAAGGTGTTGCACGAGACGGCGCAACGACACGGCGTGCCGCTGCGCATCGGGCGCGGCGGCGCGGTGATGGAATGGCGCGAGCACGGCCTGAAGCAGAACCACTTCTTCGCGGGCGCGGCGGGGCGCCTGATCATCGACGGCATCGAGGCGTTGCGCTCCGCGACGTGGAGCTTTCCGTCGTTCAGCCTCGAATATGTCGCGCAATCCGTGCTGGGCGAAGGCAAGTCGATCGACAACCCGTATGCGCGGATGGACGAAATCCAGCGCCGCTTCGACGAGGACAAGCCAGCGCTCGCGCGCTACAACCTGAAGGACTGCGAGCTCGTCACGCGCATTTTCGCGAGGACGGAGCTGCTGCCCTTCCTGCTCGAACGCGCGACGGTGACGGGCCTGCCCGCCGACCGCAGCGGCGGCTCCGTGGCCGCGTTCACGCATCTGTACATGCCGCGCATGCACCGGCTCGGCTATGTCGCGCCGAATCTCGGCGACATTGCGGGCGCGGCCAGCCCCGGCGGCTTCGTGATGGATTCGCAGCCGGGCCTCTACGATTCCGTGCTCGTGCTCGACTACAAGAGCCTCTATCCGTCGATCATCCGCACGTTTCTGATCGATCCCGTCGGACTCGTCGACGGCGTCCGTGATCCCGACGACGCGCATTCCGTGCCCGGCTTTCTCGGCGCGCGCTTCTCGCGCACGCGCCACTGCCTGCCGGCGATCGTCGCGCAGGTGTGGGAAGGACGCGAAGCCGCGAAGCGCGACAAGAACAAGCCGTTGTCGCAGGCGCTGAAGATCATCATGAACGCGTTCTATGGCGTGCTGGGCTCGACGGGTTGCCGCTTCTTCGATCCGCGGCTTGCGTCCTCCATCACGATGCGCGGCCACGAGATCATGCATCGCACGCGCGAGCTGATCGAAGCGAGCGGCTACGCGGTGATTTATGGCGACACCGATTCGACGTTCGTCTGGCTGCGGCATGCGCATGCCGAAGAGGACGCGGCGCGCATCGGGCGCGAACTGGTCAGGAAGATCAATGCATGGTGGCGCGAGCATCTGCGCGAGCGCTTCGGTCTCGAAAGCGCGCTCGAACTGCAATTCGAGCGGCATTACCGGCGCTTTTTCATGCCGACCGTGCGCGGCGCCGAAGAAGGCAGCAAGAAGCGCTACGCAGGGCTCACCGTGATGCCCGACGGCAGCGAGGAAGTGGTCTACAAGGGGCTGGAAACCGTGCGCACCGACTGGACGCCGCTCGCGCAGCGCTTTCAGCAGGAGTTGTATCTGCGCATTTTCAGGCAGCAGCCGTATCGGGATTACGTGCGCGATTACGTGCAGCGCACGCTCGCAGGCGAATTCGACGATCTGCTCGTCTATCGCAAACGGCTGCGCCGGCCGCTCTCCGACTACGAGCGTAACGTGCCGCCGCACGTGCGGGCGGCCCGAACCGCCGACGAGTTCAACCGGCAGCGCGGCCGGCCGTTGCAATATCAGAACGGCGGCTGGATCAGCTATGTGATGACGGGCGCAGGCCCCGAACCTCTGGAGACGATCGAGGCGCTACGCTCGGAGATCGATTACGAACACTATCTGACGAAGCAGCTGCAGCCCGTCGCGGACGCGATTCTGCCTTTGCTCAAGGACGATTTCGCGACGCTCGCGTCGGGACAGAGCGTGCTGTTCTGAGGCTCGGTTGGTCTGCGCGACCAACAACCGCGACTCACAGCACAGAGCAAGCCGTCACACCGTCTGCTCGACGGGCCGAACCGCAATCTCGACTCGCTGCGTGCCGCGCAAGACGCTCACGCCCACTTCGCGATCGATCTTCGATCCATCCAGCGCGCGCTGCAGCGCATCCACGCCATCGACGACCTGCCCGTCGATCGCGACGATGGTGTCGTCGGTGCGCAGGCCGCCGAGCGCGGCGGGACTGCCCTTGACGATCTCCATCACACGCACGCCGCTCTCCGATGCCAGCCCGAAGTAGCGCTGCACGCGGCGCGGCAGCGCCATCGTCGTGCCCGCGACGCCGATGTACGCGCGCCGCACGCGGCCATGCGCGAAGATCTGCATGATGACCCACTTGGCCGTATCGATCGCCGTCGCGAAACTGATCGACTGCGCGCCGGGAATGATCGCCGTGTTCACGCCGATCACCTGCCCCGCCGAATTGATCAGGGGCCCGCCCGAATTACCCGGATTGAGCGCGGCGTCCGTCTGGATCACGTCATAGATCATGCGGCCCGAATTCGAGCGCAGCGACCGGCCGAGCGCCGACACGACACCTGCCGTGACCGTCTGCTCCAGCCCGAGCGGATTGCCGACGGCAATGGCAATCTGGCCGACGCGCAGCTTGCCCGATTCGCCAAGCGCGACATGCGGCAGCGGCTCCGGCGAGCCGATGCGCAGCACGGCCAGATCGCTGTGCGGATCATCGCCGACGAGATCGGCATCGAACTTCGTGCCGTCCGCGAGCTGCACGCGGATGTGCGTCGCGCCGTGCACGACGTGGCTGTTGGTCAAAAGATAGCCGTCGGGCGTGAAGATGAAACCGGACCCGGTGCCTGCGCGCGCGTGGCGCTCCGGCGCGCCCGGCATGCGGCGCTCGACGGTGATGAAGACGACAGCCGCGCGCACCCGTTCGAGCGCATCGATGACGGTGCGCGAATAGGCGTCGAGGAGCGTGTTGTCGTCGGACGATGCGGGGGCGGCGGCGTTCGGCAACGCGCCCGACAGATCGTCGATAAAACGGGGACGGCTTCCCATGAAAAGGCTCCGGCTAAGCGAGAGCCGCAGATGCGGGGCGTGCTGCCCGTTTTCAAGAAAGAGAAAGGCGGCGCGCCAGGCGGGCCTACGGGAAGCGCGGATGAAGCGTCAGATCAGTTTGAGGTTGCGGATGCGGCCCATGCGCGGCGAGCGTTCGAGGATCAGCTTCTCGATCACCTCGGGCAGCAGCGCCTTCGGAATATTCGACGGCACGTCCGACACCAGTTGCGACGGCACATTCACGATGAAGTCGTCGGGGGCGGTGGCGAGGCTGTGCTCGTAGGTAACGCGGTAGTCCATGCTTGGGTACGGAAACGGGATGATGTTGCGAGGCGGCGACGGCTGAAAAACCGCGATGGCTTAGGTGCGGACCTTCCAGTTTCGAGATCGTACCTCAGACGCGCCTGCCGCGCCGGACGGCTTGCCCGTATGAACACGTGCGGCGCCGAATGACGAGAAAGCAACACGCGGCAATCCGGCCGATCATCCAATGCGATCGCCCAACGCGAAATCCGGCGCGACGGCGCCGTTCATTCGCCGCGGATCTATCGATGGTACGCGCCGTGGCCCCAGCAACAGCTATATCCCACACCCACACTCACCGACGGTCCCGCGTAGTACCCCGGCGCATAGCCATAGGCCGGCGCGTAGCCGTAACCATAAGGCGGCGCGACGACGCAGCCGCCCAGACCGGCCGTCGTTGCGACAACGGCTGCCAGCGCCCACAGTCTTTTCATGATTGTTCTCCTTGTCCCTTGTTTTTATTTGAACAGACGTTGAAGACAGTGTTCGTGACCACTTGTGACGGCGCATTACGGCACAATACGAGCCGCGTCGGGCGGGCGGCGACGAGCGCGTGTGCAAGAAAGATTCCCGCGCAACCCAGGGCCTTCACTTGCAGACCGGGCGATAACAGTTGCTTACCATTCGCCGGGACGTAAAAAGGAAACGGCGTGCCGTGGACGCGGCAGATTTCGATGACAGCGGTATGAATCCGAAATCGCCTTCTGTTCGACGGATTGAAAAAAGGCCTCGGGGCGCACACTGAAGTCGTGCGAGTGACTGAGGAGCCTGAAATGTCTTCCCGTGATGAACGAAGCGGTCAGTTAGAGTCCGAGGCGCCGGAAGCGACGGAAGTGCCGGAATGGAACAATCCGCGCGACTACCCGCAGGCCGAGCTGATGCGCGGCTTGCAACTCGCGTCCGACACCGTGCTGCGACTCGCCACGCAGACGCACGCCGCCGTTACGCGCGGCGACGCGCCGGGCGCCGAGCTGGCGCGCATGTCGCTCGAAAAGCAGCTCGCGCTGACTACACGCCTGATCGACGAGCTTCTGTTCGACGGCGACGACAGTCACATCATGCATTGACCGGCCGCCCACGCGACCGGGCGTATTGAACGAAACGGCAGCATCCGCAGCGCCGAACGATTGGAATTCGAAATGAACGTTTTGACTGTGATTCTCTCCATCTGGGCCCTGGTGGCGCTGTGCGCGGTGTTTTTCATTCGTGGCGCGACGCCGCGCGTCGAGCGGCCCGTGAAGACCAATCAGACGCACGCGTCGCGCTACTCGATCGCCGAGTAATTCTTTCCGCCGATCGGGCAAGGGCCGAGCGCCTTTGTCCCGTCCTTCGCCGGGCTCCGATTTCGGCCGGCTTCTTCCGACAGACATCCGGGCTTTCGCTGACTGCGTGAATGCGTCGCCATCGGCGCGGGCGCCGCGGCGCCGGGTTTTGCGCGCTGGGCTTGTGCTTTCTTTCGCGCGGCTTACAGATGCACTTCATGCGCCCTGTTTGTGCGAGACGACCGTCATCGCCGCACTGCGACGACGCTGCCCCTTATCGCGCGCGAGCGCTTTTCGCGAACTTTTTTCTGGCGCCCTGTCGCGTCATGTTTGACGTGCGCGTCAACGAAACGCGCGCCCGTTCAAGCGCACGCGAGTCGATCGCACGCAAGCGGACGGCCCGTCCGCCTGCAGCTATCCGCTCGCGTTCATTTGTCCGCGCTTACTGCGCGCCGACCTCGATCGAATCCACGCGGTCGCGATAGAACGCGACATGTTCCTTGATCGACGCGACGGCGTCGTACGGACTTTCATACGACCACACGGCATTGACGGCACGCTCGCCGCCGACGGGAATGCTGTAGTAGCTGGCTTCGCCCTTATACGGGCAATAGGTCGAATGGTCGGTGCGTTCGAGCAGCGACATGTCGACATCCTTGCGCGGAATGTAGAGCACTTCCGGATAGGAGGCTTCGCGAAGCGACAATGCGTCGGCGCTGTCGGCAATCTTGCGGCCGGCCACGGACACAACGACACGCGAGCCGCTCTTCGCAACCGTGATGGGATGATCGGGACCGGGAATTTTGACTGGTTTGTCCATGGCGTCGAATCCTTGCGGGGGAAACAGGTGACGGCCGCACGGCGACGCACGGCCCGGCGAGGTACCGGGCGAGTATGGGCGCCCGTCCTGTGTTGTCAAGCGATGACCCTGGCGTGCGTGGCGGCTCTCTAACCCGTCACGCGCCACGGTGAGTGCATATGCATGGCCGCGCCCCTTTTGTGACAGGCATCCGGGCAGATTGGCGCGTTCGAGCCGTCCATTGTTTGAGTTAGATAAATTGAGTGTTCAATTCCGCGACATTTATCTGCCGATGACGAGCCGTTAGCATGCAGCCCATGCGGCCATTCGTCAGAGCCATTCCTCCGAACGGGCCGCGAAAGCTGATTGCAATGCTGCTGAATGCAACGCTGCAGTACAGCGTGAGCCGCCCCGTTCGTTCGCCGTGATGGCGCAACGACGCGCGGCGCATGCGTTTTTGCCCGCACGCAAGCGGCCGCTGTAGCGGCTGCCGGATGGCCGTCACAAGCAGAACGTAAGTTTTCCGCTGTCGAAGGCGCCGCCTCACCGGGCCATGCTTTAACGAGGAGTCGACGTGAGCAGGATTGGAACTGCAACTGGCACTACGGCCGAACCCAGGCGCCCCGCGCACGCCAACCGGCGCGCCAGCGGCGAGCCAGAGCTGCGCCGCAAGGAAACGCTGTATGCCGACGCGCGATCCGAGTCCATCGGCGGCGGCGCTGCGCCCGCCGTGCGCAGCGTGCCCGATCCGTGGACCACGACCATTTCGCGCCTCGGCAAGCCGCCGGCGCAAGACATCAAGACGCCATCGGCGGACAAATGCGACAACGGGCCGTGCGCGGCTCGCGCTGCGCGCGCAGCGCAGCCGCCGAGAAGAAGCAGGCGGCAGCGGGCGAATATCGCGCCGCGGTGATCACGTTCGTCGAACGTTTCGGCGCGAAGTCGATCTCGATCACGTGGCGCGACTCGACGGCGGGCCGCTACACAGAGCAGCTCTGGGTGCGCCGGATCGCGCGCTCGCGCGGCGTGTGCGCGCTGACGGGCGCGGATATCGTGCGCGGCGATGCTGTCTACGGACCGTTCAGCCGCCCGTCGAGCCGCCCGCGCAACATGTCGCAGATGATTCTCGCGGATCAGCTCGACGACCTCGAATGATCCGCGCAGCGCGAAGCGCTGCCATGTAAAACTACATGCGAAAGCCTTCGCGCCGCGCTCCCGAAGCGCACGTGCAGGCTTTTCGTTTCGACGCCCAGCGCTGATACACGCATCGGCGCATGCGGTCTGCGCGCGCGTCGTGCAGCCGCCGATCGTACAATGTGCGCGCCCCCATCCCGTCCGCTCACTGCTCACAGATCCGCATGCTTTCGCACGAACCGCTTCAGAAGCTCGACATCATCGCGCCCGAGCAACTCGCCGCGCAGTTGCCCGCACATGTCGCTGCATCCGTCGAAGGACGCGACATCGTCGTGTTCTCCGTCACCGACGATGCGTCCGACACGGCCGCCTTCAGCGCGCGCTACGGCTTCCCGATGGAAGACTGCGCGAACACCATCGTCGTTCGCTACAAGAAGGATGGCGGCGAGCATCTCGCCGCGCTCGTGTCGCTGGGTTCGCTGCGCCTCGACGTCAACGGCGCAGTCAAGGCCGCGCTCGGCGCGAAGCGCATTTCGTTCGCGCAGCGCGAGATCGCCACGGAACAGAGCGCGATGGAATTCGGCGGCATCACGGCGTTCGGTCTGCCCATGAGCTGGCGCGTGCTCGTCGACGCCGCCGTGATGGAACGTCAGCAAGTCGTGATGGGCGCGGGCATCCGCGAAGCGAAACTGCTGCTTGCGCCTGCGGTGCTCAAGGAACTCGAGAATGTCGAGGTCGCGCCGCTGACGCTGCCGCCCGGCGGTGCAGAAGAATTGTCATAAGCCTGCGCGCTGAACCCGACCCACGCGTTCAGCGCACATCGAAGCCGCGCCGCCTATCCAAACAGCTTCGCCGCTGTCTTCGCGACAAGCTCTCCCTGATGCCGCGCCCCCGCGAGATCGATCGCGCTGGGCTGACGCGAGCCGTCGCCCGCCGCGATCGTCGTTGCGCCGTAGGGCGCGCCGCCGACGATCTCCGTCATGCTCATCATCCCCTGATGGCTGTATGGCAAGCCCACGATGATCATGCCCAGGTGCATCAGGTTCGTGATGATCGAGAACAGCGTGGTCTCCTGTCCGCCGTGTTGCGTCGCCGTCGATGCGAATGCGGCGCCGACCTTGCCGTTCAGCGCGCCGCGCATCCAGAGTCCGCCCGTCTGATCGAGAAACGCTGCCATCTGCGAAGAGATGCGCCCATAACGCGTGCCTGTGCCGACGACGATCGCGTCGTATTGCTCAAGGTCCGCAACCGTCGCGATGGGCGCCTGCTGATCGAGCTTGTAATGCGCCTTCTTCGCGATCTCTTCCGGCACGGTCTCCGGCACGCGCTTGATGTCGACTTGCGCGCCCGCGCCGCGCGCGCCTTCCGCGATGGCTTGCGCCATCTGTTCGATGTGCCCGTACGCTGAGTAGTAGAGAACGAGAACCTTTGCCATTGCGAGCTCCTGGTTGAGGTCGATGCACGAAGCGGGGATGCTTCGCGCCGCAAGAAAGCAGCAGCGCACTGCCGTGCCGCTCACGATACTCCCGACGCGATACGGATGTCCTGGCAAGGGGTCCGCGCCGTCATGACGCACATGCCTCGCGCCACTCCCTTTACGCCCCGTTACACAAGCGACATGACCGTTTCACCTGCGCGCGGACCCGGCCCATAGAATGCCCTCAACCACTTCGCGTCGTTGTTTCATACGGTCATCTCATACCCTCGTTTCATGCAGCTCACTGAAGGAGAACACATGATCCGCTTGTCCCGTGCTGTCCTCGCCTGTGCATCCACGACCAGTCTGTTGATGTTCGCATCGGCGGTGAACGCGCAAAACACCCAACCAGTTCAATCGGCTCAATCGGCTCAATCGGCTCAAGCCGCGAATGCCGTGCGGCTGCATGCCGCCGATCAGACCTTCGTCAAGGAAGGCACGCAAGCCGTCGCCACGCAGCGCGAAGCCGCGCGTCTCGCTACGTCGCGCTCGACGGACCGCGACGTGAAGGCCTTCGCCGAAAAGGTCGCGGCCGAGAACGGCAAGCTCGCCGACGCGCTGCGCGCAGCGAGCCCGCGCGGCGTCGACGTGCCGCACAACAATCCGGACACGGCGACGCTCGACAGCATCAGGAACCTGCGCGGCGCCGACTTCGACAAGGCCTACATCGAACAGGTTGCGCTGGGCGGCGAGCAGAAAACGCTGTCCGCCTTCCAGGCCGAAATCGCGTCGGGCCGCGACGATCAGCTGAAGGGCGCCGCGCGCAGCGCATTGCCCGTCATTCAGGCGCAATACGCGGCCGCGCAGGAACTCGCCAAGCGCAAGCATCTCGCCATACAGTAAGCGCCTCGAATCGGCATTGAACGAGCGCATCGCGGCAACGTCGCGATGCGCTTTTTTCATTCGGGCGTCAGTTCCGCCTCCTTCGCGGACCAACTGACGCTCGACACGCTCTTCTCCATGCTGATCCGGCTCGCCATCAGTTCGAGCCTCGCCTGATCCTTCGGGTGCGTGCGCAACGTCGCCGTCACCTCGATGCGCGGCGGATCGCCTTCGACGTCCTCGCTCCTCAGACTCTGGAAGGAGAGCGGCTGCGAATACATCGCGTTCGACAGGTGCACGCGAAGGTGCGGCGCCGGCACGCGCCGGGCAGGCAATCCCTCGCGATGGCGCCCGGCGCGTTTCAACCCGCGGGCGGCGCCGAACGTCTGAGGCAACCTCACCGCTTTCCCGCCCGTTCGACGGTCAGAGTTTCCGACCGCCCCCCCATTCTTGAGTCAACTTTCCCGATTTGCCAAACGTTTGCGGATTGCGCATCAAGTTCGCCGCAGCCGTGCCGAAAAACCGCTAAGCCTCAACGACTTCTGGGAGCGGTGCGTGAAGCAGCTTGCGTTTTGTATGGTTCTCGTCGTAATGGCCGGTTGCGCGCAATTGCCCGCCAACACGGCGTCGCAGGCGGACAAGCCGCCCGTGACGAGCGACATCGTCAATTTCACGATTCCGCCCGACGCGCTCGGCGCGCGTGATCCGCAGCTGTCGGCCGTGCTCGCGAAGGCGGGCGCCGTGGCCGCTGCGCAAAAGCAACCCACCACGATACTCGTCACGGCGCTCGGCCAGGACTTGCCGTATCTGAACCAGGCGATCTGGCGCGGCGTGCCGTCGCAGCATCCGGCGAAGCTCAGCCTCGAGAACCTGACGGCGGGCGCCAACCAGCCGTACAGCGTGTCGATCAGGCCGACGGCCGCCACGCCATGAAGGGAGACCAGCCGATGATGCGCACCGTCACGCCCGTGGCCCGCCGCGCCGCACTCTTCGCGTTCGTGGGATGGGTCGCGAGCAGCGCGCTCGTGAGCGAAGCCGCGCATGCGGGTCAGCCGGCCCTCGCGGCCACCCTGTCGACGAGCACCTCGACGGCCGCGCCGGCGACGCCCGCCGCCGACAAGGTCTATCCGCCGCTGCCGACGCTCGCCATGCTGCCGCCCGCGTCCGGCGACGACGACGAGCCGCCCGTCGCGCCGAAGCCCACGGCAAAGAAGCGCAAGGTGCGCGCGAGCGTCGACCTGCGTCCTGCCGCCCCCGCCGCGCGTCTCGTCGTGTCCGACGCATCGCGCACCTATCTGCGATCGGTCGACAAGCAGCTCGACCTCGCGCTGGCCCGGTAGTCGATGGCCGGCGCGCACCAGGGAGCGTCCAACGTGTCCTCACACCGACTGTCCGCCGCAGCCCGCTTGCGGCGCCCGCTGAAATGCCTGCTCGGCGCGCTCGCGCTATCGCTCGCGTCGTTGACGTGCACCACGGCCCGCGCCGACGACTGCTTCGAACAGGCTGCCGTCTATCAGGGCGTCAACCCGCTGATTCTGCGCGCGGTCGCGTGGCATGAATCGAAGGGGGACCCGGCGGCCGTCAACCGCAATGCGAACGGCTCGATCGACGTCGGCCAGGCGCAGATCAACTCCGTGCATTTCAGCGACCTGAAACGGCTGGGCATTCCGCACCGCGCGCTCACGGACGCGTGCGTGAACATCTATGTGGCCGCGTGGCTCATCAAGCAGAAGATGGTGAAGTACGGCAACACGTGGCGCGCGATCGGCGCGTATCACTCGGAGTCGCCGAAAGAGCGCGACGCGTACGCGCGCAGCATCCAGAAGATTCTGGTCGCGTGGGGCGAGTTGCCGATCACGCGCTGAAGGGGCTGTTGCGCGTGTTTTTCGCGTCTTTGGCGTCTTTGGCGGCCGTGACCGCCTTCGCCCCTGTTCAAGCATCGTGGGATGCGCCCTTTGAGCGGACTTTGAGCGGCCTTGGAGCGCTCGTTGCGCATCCTTGGAGCGCCCTTTGAACGCCCCCTGCTGCAATCGCTTCGGCTTTCTTTGAGCGACCTCGTAACCCCTCGTTCAGACGCCGCCCTATCGCGTTGCCGTCCGCACGCTCACTTGCGCGACTTCGTGAGCCGGTGCCCGAGTCCGAGATTGGTGGCGATCTGCCACGTATACACGCGCGAGTAGCTGACGCCGAAGCGCGCGCGGATCAGTTCGCGCAGCCGGTTGCTGGTCCACGCATCGGAGGGAAAGCCGTGGATGCCCGCGGGCCCGCTCAGCGCCTGGGCGATCCACTGCATGGCGGCGTCGTCGAGCACCGACGCGCGGCCGCCGACGCTCATCTGTCGCAGCGACTCCAGCCCGCCCTCGTTGACGAGCGCGCGGTACTTGCGCACCGTGTTCTCCGAGATATGCAGCTGCGCGGCGACATCGCTGACAGACGCGCCTTCCATCAGCATCCTGCCGGCGGCAAGGCGGCGTACGACAGTCGGCAAGTCTTCGTTTCGTGCAGGCATGAGCGTTTCTCGCTGACGGTCGGAACACAAAGGCCCGCATTGCCGCATGACGGGACTTGCACTTCGCCAAACGCAAGCCAAAAACCACCAATAGCCGTTTTGTCATCCGTTGTGGCGGGTGTCGATAAAATTTAATGAACATAAAGAAATCATTTAAAGTCTTTATTGCAATTGATTTAACGCAATTCAACAGCGATGCCAGTTCAGTCAACAATTAATATAATCCTCATATTTCAGAATCGCTGGGTTTATTTCTTGTATTTACCGAAATCGTTTGCTAGCATGCAGTAACCGTTACCTACGACGAGTCCGTCAAGCATGACAATCCGCACATTAATAGCGTGCGCCTGCTGCGTGTTCTTAGGAGAACGTCGCATGGCATTACGTCGATCTCAATAGCGAGCCGCCCGTCCGCCGGCCTTGAACAGGCAGCGGCAATAATCCGACTTTTTAATTCACCGCTCTAAATGCGGAATGGATGTGCGCGCCCGGAAAATAATCATCCGCCTCAAACGATATTAACTCACGCTTTATCGGCATAAACGGCGCTTTAGCCGTAATACCAGACAGGCTAATTGCAATACGCATGTCGCGCGGCGTACGCACGCGCGGCGGCACATCACACGCGGAGGAAAAGATGGAAGCGGAAAGGGTTGACCGTATCGTCGTGGCGCTGCGGCGCGCCGCGGAACGTGAGCGGCTCCTCACCTACCAGCGCTTTCACGCAATGTTCGGTGCAAGCGACCCGCTCACGGCCCGCTATGCGGCGCTCGAGCGCGCGATTGCCGCGCTCGGCGAGGTGTCGAGCATCGACTACGGCGTGCTGCTCGCGCTCAGCAATGGCCTGCCAGGCCCCGATTTCTTCCGCCGCTTCCAGAAGCATCGCTACGCCGATTATGTCGCCGTGATGGGGCCGCCCATCCACCGGCAATCGGTCAAGCGCAAGCGCATGCTGGTCGAGGCGGAGCGCCGCCGCGTCTACGACGACGCGCGCAGAAAAGCCACCAGCCAGACGGCGGAAGCGGCCTGATCGGGGTCGCCCAGCCAACCGGTTACACGGCCAACGGACCGTCGGTCCATTCCAACGAGGAGTGTCATATGCAACTTGCAGTTCGCCGCCCGATTCGCATGCTGGCCATCGCCGCGGCCTGCGCCGCGCTGACCGCGCCCGCCGTCGTCGTACGCGCGCAGGACAATCCCGCGCCCTCTTCCGCGCCGAACGCCGTCGGCACGGCTGCCGTTGTCGAAGTGACCGCGCACGTCACGCAAATCAACCCCGATACGAACGAAGTCACGATCCGCGGGCCGCGCGGCGGCACGTCGATCGTCGAAGTCGATCCCGACGTGGGCGACGTGAAGAAGCTCAAGGTCGGCGACGAGGTGCACATCTCGTACAAGGGCGCGCTGCTGCTGTCGGCCGACAAGGTGGACACGAAGGGCGTGCGCTCGCGCACGGAAACGCAATCGACCACGCCCGTGAAAGGCGGCGCCTCGACGCAGACGCAACATGTCGAAGTGGTCGCGACCGTGCAGAAGATCGATCGCAAGAAGCGCGAGGTCACGTTGCGCGGACCGCAACGCACCGTCGTGCTGCAAGTCTCGCCCGAGGTGCCGCTCGACAAGCTCAAGGTCGGCGACAGCGTCCGCGCAACCTACGTGTCCGCGACGGCCGTCCAGGTGACGCGCAACGGCGCGCCGATCCAGTAACGCCGCTCGCCTGCACTCCCGTCCCGCCGCGCAGCCGGGACGGGCCACTTCCGCTCATCGCCACCCTCGCGCCGCCCATCCGATGCCCATCGAACCCTGGAACTCCCCGAAGCGCCGCGCGCGACGCAAGATGATCTGGAGCAAGGCGCACGTCGTGCTGGCCGCGATCGGCACGCTGTCCGCCGTCGCTGGCATCGCCGTCGCGATCAACGGCGGCCTCGAATTCAACCGCACCAAAGTGTTCGTCGGCGTCGGCATCATCGTCGTGTCGACTGTCCTGTACGTGTCGATGCTGTTCGTCGACGACTAGCAGGCGCGCCGCCTCACGCGGCCAGTGTCGCGACGCGGTTGCGCCCCTCGCTTTTCGCCTTGTACATTGCGCGATCGGCTTCGTCGACGAGCGTGCGCCCGAGGCCGTCGAGATCGGCGTCGGGCCGCATCGCGTGCGCGGACACGCCGATCGACACGGTCAGCGGGATGCGTCCGCCGCCGTCGCCGCGCAGTTCGAGTTGCGCGACGGCGGCGCGCATCCGCTCCGCCACGACGAGGGAATCCTTCAGATCGCCCTGCAGCAGCACGGCGAATTCTTCCCCGCCATAACGCGCGATGGTGTCGCCAAGCCGCGTCTGCTTGCGCAGACAAGCGCCCACCAGCGCGAGCGCGCGATCGCCGACGGCGTGGCCATGCGCGTCGTTGATCGGCTTGAAGCTGTCGATATCGATGAACAGGCAACCAAGCGGCAGCCGATACCGCGACGCGCGCGTCGTTTCCTCGCGCAGGCGTTCGTCGAAGTAGCGCCGGTTGGGCAGGCCGGTCAGCGCGTCCGTCGCACCGAGCCGCTCCAGTTGCTCGCGATGCGCGACGTTGTCAAGGCTCGCGGCGGCGATCACCGCGAAGCGCTCAAGCATGTCGGTCGCCATGCCCGCCGCGAAGCGGCTTTCGTTGTCGCTCGCGAAGCACAGATAGCCGCTCACCTGCCCGTTGGCCGCCAGCGGCAGCAACGCGATGCTGGCGGGCCGCGCGTGGTCCGGCTCGCCATCGAACAGCGCGGCGCCCGCCGCCTCGTCGAGCGCGGCGGGCGCGCCGAGCCACGGACGGCCTTGCACACACAACCGCACAGCCGCCTCGCCCATTTCGCGCGCGGTCTTCAAAGGCGACGCGCAAGAACGCAGCGCCATTTCATGCAGCAGCGGCAACGTGTCATTGAGCCACAAGGTCACGCGCTCGAGCCCGAACTCGCGCGGCAGATAGTCGAACAACACCCGGCACAGCGACTGGAAATCCTGCGCGCGGATCAGTTGCAGTTCGACATCCTGAAAGCGGCGCAGCGTGCGTTCGTTGCGTTGCACCGTATCGACGAGCGCGCGAAGGCGGACGGACGGGGGCGTGTGTGTTGTGCTCATGGGGCCGTTGGCCGTTGCAAAAGGGCTCGCAAGAGGGGCCCGACGTCTGGTTATCGGCCGCAAAGCACATGGGCTTGAGGCCGGACGGTTGCAACGGGTGAAACCGGCGCAGCATGCGCCGAACGATCGCTCAGTTGCGCCGGGCGAGCGCCGCTTCGATCTTGCGATCGGTCTTGTATTGGCTCAACGCATACACCGACCAGATCGCCGCCGGCAGCCAGCCGATGATCGTAATCTGCAGCACGAGGCAGATGATTCCCGCAATGGGACGGCCGATCGTGAAGAACTGGAGCCAGGGCAGCAACAGGGCAAGCAACAGACGCATGGGATTTCCTTCTGGGTTGATGAAAAGGGATTGAGCGGATCAAGCGACACGGATCAAGCGACGGCGCGCCGCACATGCACGGCCGTGCCGTAGCACAGCACTTCCGTGACGCCCGTCGCGATTTCGGTCGCATCGTAACGCACGCCGATAACAGCATTCGCGCCGAGCGTCGCCGCTTCGGCCACCATGCGCTCGTACGCGTCCTGCCGAGTGCGCTCGCACAGCGACGTGTAAAGCGAGATGTTGCCGCCGAAAATGGTTTGCAGCCCGGCGCCGATCGAGCCCACCACCGAGCGCGAGCGCACGATGATGCCGCGCACGACACCCAGCGTGCCGTCGACGGTATAGCCCGGTAGTTCGAAGGTCGTGGACACCATGTTTCTTTCGATCATGTCGCTCCCCTGGTTAGTTGAATCGCTGTCTTGAATCGGATCTTCGATGAACATGCGCATGCGCACGCAAGCCTGGCTCAACGCCCCGCTGCCCACAGCAGCGACAAGCCGGACGACACCATCAGCCCGTCGACGACAAGCCTGAACGTGCCGGGACTCATGCGCACGACGATGCGCCGCGCGCAGAACGCGCCCGCCATCAGCGACGAGCCGACGATCAGCCCGTCGAGCACGACGTGCGGCGGCAGCGCGCCGAAGTGGCCGAACGTTGCGACCTTCGCGGCATAGACGGCAAGCGAGCCGGCCGCTTCCGTCGCGAGAAACGCGCCCTTCACGAGACCGTAGCCCATGAATACGGGCACCGTGATCGGACCCGTCGAAACGACGATGCCCGTCAGAAAGCCGACAGGCGCGCCAATCGCCGCGAGGTGCCATGGCAGGAAGCGCAACGAGCGCCGCGCGAGCCAGCGCCGCGCGGGCACCATCGCGACGAAGAACAGGCCGAGCGCGATCTCGACGGCGTGCGGCGCAGTGCGAGCAGCGTGCGCACGCCGAGCGCCGCGCCCGGCACGGCCGTCGCGCAGTAGGCGCCGCACGCGCGCCAGTCGATCTCGCGCCACCACGCGAGCACCTTGCCCAGGTTGCCCATGATCGCCGCGATCGCCATCACGGGCACCGCCTGTTGCGGACCGAACAGCATCACGAGCACGGGCATCAGCAGCATCGACGAACCCGTGCCGATCACGCCGCTCAGCGTGCCCGCCGTGAGCCCGACGGCCAGAACCAACAGATAACCCACGCGCATCCCCGTCCGTTGCGTTGGCGCCATGCTACTGGAAAATGGCGGCGCCTCGCCTGAACGTCTGATTAAACCGCCCGACTTACTTTGAATCGTCAGGGCCGCTGCATCCAAATGCTGCTACAACTCGTATTGAATAGACGTATCGCGTGCGGGTTTCGTCTGCGGATTATCGGCCGACGACGCATGTGTCCAATGCACGACGTGGACTCGAAAGGAAGCGTGATGATGAGCGAAGCCAGCAGGATGTGCGTGGCAGGCGGACTGCTCATCGGCGCGCTCGCGCTCGCCGCGCTCGGGCTGCAGTTCGGTAATCGCGAGTCGGCGGCGAAGGATGCGGGCGGCCGCGCCGACAGCGTGATGCAGGCTGCCGCGCGCCCCGTGATGCCCGACGCGCCCGTCGCTGATCCGCGCAGCGCCGGCATCATGCGTACGCTGCAAGCGGTCCGCGACAGTCTCCAGCGCGGCGATCTCGCTTCCGCGCGCGTGCTGCTCGATGCCGTGCAGACGATCCGCGGCGACGAACCGCAGGCGCTGCTGTTGCAAAACGAACTGGCCGCGCGCGAAACGAAGACGCGCGAAACGAAGACGCGAGATACGGCGGCGCAGACGGCTGCCGATGACCACGGCGCGGCGAACACATCTGCGCACGCGCACGCCTCCATCAAAACGCCTCATGCGCGAGCGAAGTCCGCGCGGCATGAAATGCAAGCACTGGATAAGGACGATGCGGCGCCCGCCTCCGCGCCCCTCCATGTCGAATCGACCAGTGCGACAGATCTTCAGACAGCCGGCGGCCGCGCGGCCGTCGGCGCAGCTGCAGCTCAAACGCACGACGAACGGCAGCCGGTGATCGCAGCGCCGATCCTGAGCGCGGCCGCAACCGCGCAGCCGCCCACGACGTCGACCGCCGCGCCCGCGCCGCAAGTTGCCGAGCCGCCCGCCCCGCCCGCGGTCTCCGCGACAGGCGACGCCCCGAAAACGCGTGCGCAAGTGCGCGACGAACTGAGCCGCGCCCGCAGCAACGGAACGATGTCGCGTTTCGGCAATCCCGACCCGTATGGTCCGGGAGGCGCGCCGGGCCGCAGCGCGCAGCCGTCGGTCCCGACGTGGTGATCGTGCAAAATGGAGGGCCCGCACAGCGGACGGCATAAACAACACCACGCACTGGCATGGGCATGACGGGCGAACCGCGCCTTTGCATACAGGGAACACGATGATTCGCGACCAGGAAACACTGTCCATTCTTCTCGATTCGCTGTCGCGCTTCGTGCGTGAGCGTCTCGTACCCGCCGAAAACGAAGTCGCCGACACGGATGAAATTCCCGCCGACATCGTCGGTGAAATGCGCGAACTCGGTCTGTTCGGCCTGACGATTCCCGAGGAATACGGCGGCCTTGGCCTGACGATGGAAGAAGAAGTGCTCGCCGCCTTCGAGATCGCGAAGACCTCGCCCGCATTCCGCTCGCTGGTCGGCACGAACAACGGCATCGGCTCGCAAGGACTGATCGTCGACGGCACCGACGCGCAAAAGCGCCACTATCTGCCGAAGCTCGCGTCGGGCGAACTGATCGCATCGTTTGCACTGACAGAGCCAGGCTCGGGTTCGGACGCAGCGTCGCTGCGCACGACGGCCGTTCGCGACGGCGATCACTACGTGATCAACGGCACCAAGCGCTTCATCACGAACGCGCCGGAAGCGGGTATCTACACGGTGATGGCGCGCACCAACCCCGACATCAAGGGCGCGGGTGGCATCTCGGCGTTCATCGTCGAAAAGGGCACGCCGGGACTGTCTCTCGGCAAGACCGACAGGAAGATGGGCCAGAAAGGCGCGCATACCTGCGACGTGATCTTCGAGAACTGCCGCGTGAGCGCAGCAAACCTGATTGGCGGCAAAGAAGGCGTCGGCTTCAAGACGGCGATGAAGGTGCTCGACAAGGGCCGCCTGCATATCTCGGCGATCTGCGTCGGCGTAGCAGAGCGGATGCTCGACGACGCGCTGCGTTACGCGATGGAGCGCAAGCAGTTCGGCCAGCCGATCGCCGAGTTCCAGCTGGTTCAGGCCATGCTCGCCGACAGCCGCGCGGAAATCTATGCGGCGCGCTCGATGGTGCTCGATGCCGCGCGACGCCGCGACAACGGACAGGACGTGTCGACGGAGGCATCGTGCTGCAAGCTGTTTGCGTCGGAGATGTGCGGCCGCGTCGCGGATCGCGCGGTGCAGATTCATGGCGGCGCAGGTTATGTGTCCGACTACGCCGTCGAGCGCTTCTATCGCGACGTGCGTCTGTTCCGCATTTACGAAGGCACGACGCAGATCCAGCAACTCGTCATCGCGCGCAACATGATTCGCGACGCGAGCCGCTGAATCCATGCGCAACGCGCGCGCAACTCGCAACTCATTACGCGCAAACAACATACGCACATCACGCGATCGATTGATCTAACTCATACCACTGCGCGAGTCAGCGCTTTTCACATTGCCAGATAAATCATCGCGTCCTACACTGGGTTGTTGACGCATCGCAGCAGAAAGCGCATGCGTCGGGCGCACGCGCGGCGTGTGTCCGTGGCGTGTCATTTGGCCGCATTCATCATCGCGTCACGCGGCTGCCATTTTTATCGCTGATCTTGATCGATGCCGCGCCTCATCGTGAGGCGCGCTGCAGTCTCGCCCTGGTTTCAGGCCGCGCGGTCCATTGCGCCGATGCGCTTCGTGTACGTGTTGCGTACGCGTGATGCATTCGCATGGTGAGCGTGGCGCCGACTCTTTGAGGGAGTTTCAAGCGACCATGAATCAGTCTCTACCGAGCTCCGGTTCGCCCAGCTTTTCTGTTCCGCCAATGCCGCTCGCGTCGTTGCCCGGCAACCTCGTCGCGCAAGGCTACGCGTACGCCGTCGATGCATGGCAGCGCGGCGTGCTGTTCGCCGATGTGATGCGTCAGCGCGGGAACCAGTATCAGGCGCACCTGCAGGAACGCGTGCCCAATGTGCTCGATTTCGGCGCGGACCTCGTCCTCGACGGACGGCTGCTGCCGCGTCCCGTCAACTATGGCCTCGTGCGCATCCCGCCGCCCGACGACCTCGCGCCCGACCGCGATTTCGTCGACGGTCATGATCCCGGCCGGCTGCGGCCGTTCGTGGTCGTCGATCCGCGCGCGGGACATGGGCCGGGCATCGGCGGCTTCAAGCGCGACAGCGAAATCGGCGCCGCATTGCGCGCCGGCCATCCGTGCTATTTCGTCGGCTTCCTGCCCGATCCCGTGCCGGGACAAACGGTCGAAGACGTCATGCACGCGGAAGCCGCGTTCCTCGAAAAAGTGATCGAACTGCATCCCGGCAGTCCCGGCAAGCCTGCTGTGATCGGCAACTGTCAGGCGGGCTGGCAGATCCTGATGACGGCCGCGATGCGCCCCGACCTGTTCGGCCCGATCATCGTCGCGGGCGCGCCCGTGTCGTACTGGCAGGGTTGGCGCGGCAAGAACCCGATGCGCTACTCGGGCGGCATGCTCGGCGGCTCGTGGCTCACGGCGCTCACGGGCGACCTCGGCGACGGACGCTTCGACGGCGCATGGCTCGTGCAGAACTTCGAGAACCTGAACCCCGCCAACACGCTCTGGACCAAGCAGTACAACCTGTACGCGAGCATCGATACGGAGGGGCCGCGCTATCTCGGCTTCGAAAAGTACTGGGGCGGCCATGTGTTCCTGAACGCGGGCGAGATGCAGTACATCGTCGACAATCTGTTCGTCGGCAACCGGCTCGTGAGCGGCGAGATCGTGATGTCCGACGGCGTGCGGCTCGATCTGCGCAACATCCGTTCGCCCATCGTCGTGTTCTGCTCGTACGGCGACAACATCACGCCGCCGCCGCAGGCGCTCGGCTGGATCACGGACCTCTACCGCAGCGACGCCGATCTGACCGGACACGATCAGACCATCGTCTACGCGACGCACGACAGCATCGGCCATCTCGGCATTTTCGTGTCGAGCAGCACGGGGAAAAAAGAGCACCGCGAATTCGTTAGCAATATCGATCTGATCGACATGCTGCCGTCGGGGCTCTACGAAGCGCACATGGGCGCGAAGACGGAAGCGACGGAATACGCGGACCTCGTGCAGGGCCAGTATGTGCTGTCGATTTCGCCGCGCACCCTCGCCGACGTGCGCGACATCGTGCAGCCGGACCCTGAAAGCGACCGGCGCTTCGCGACGGCCGCCTATGTGTCGCAATTCAATCTCGGCCTGTACCGCACCTTCATGCAGCCGTGGGTGCGCGCATGCGTGGCGCCGTGGACAGCCGACTTCGCCAGCAAGCTGCATCCGCTGCGCGTGACCTATGAATCGTGGTCGGATCGCAATCCGTTCGCGTCGTCGGTGGCGCAGGCGGCGCAGAGCGTCGAAGCGGCGCGCGCGCCCGTCGCCGCGGACAATCCGTTCTGGCAGATGCAGACGACCATGTCCAATGCCGTCATTGCATCGCTCGATTTCTATCGCGACATGCGCGACGCCGCCGTCGAGCAGCTTTTCGAAACGGTCTATGGCACGCCGTGGCTGCAGTCGTTCGCGGGCCTGCCGCCGCCCGGCGACACTCAGGCCAACGCCGCGCTGACCGAGCCCGGCGGCACCGAAGAGCGCGAGGCATCGATCGTCGCCGAGCACGAGCGTCTGCGTCACGACATGACGGAAGGCGGCCTGCTCGAAGCGAGCGTGCGCGCACGCTCTACGTGAAGCGCACGCACGGCGAAGCCGACGAACGGCGCTTCAACCTCGCGCGAGAAATGCTGAGCACGCTGTCCGATCAGGGCATTCTGGCGTTCAAGCATGTCTTGCGCGAGCAGGCGGCGCTGCTGCGCCTCGACGCCGACGCCGCGATCGACGCCCTGCCCGGCCTGCTCGCGAGCGCGCCGCCCGACAACATCCGCACGGCCGCGCGCAACATCGACAAGCTCAGCACGATGCTGCCCCTCGACGACCACGAACGCGCCGATCTCGCCCGCGTGCTGACGATTTTCGAATCGGCTTCGAAGAAGAAAACGTCGCGGCGCGCGGAACCCGCGCGTCAGCAGGTCGAATGACACTCGCATGACACTCGCGTCCCGTTGCGCGCGCAGACGGCAACCGTCCGCCGCGCAACGCAGGCACCCGGATCGGTTCATCTACGAGGGCTCATCACATGGAACAGCAGCGGGAACACAAGCGCGATAAATACGAGCGTCTCGTCGCGTTCGCCGCGACGCTTCCGCCGACGCCGACGGCTGTCGCGCATCCGTGCGATCACGATTCGCTGTCGGCTGTCGTCGAAGCCGCGCGCCTGAAACTGATCGCGCCGATCCTCGTCGGTCCGCGCGCGAAGATCGAAGCGGCCGCGCTGGAAGGCAAGCTCGATCTGGACGATCTACCCATCGTCGACGCGCCGCACAGCCACGCCGCCGCCGAGTGCGCCGTGCAGCTCGTGCACGAAGGCCGCGCGCAGGCGCTGATGAAAGGTTCGCTGCATACCGACGAACTCATGGGCGCCGTCGTCGCGCGCACGGGCCTGCGCACGGAACGGCGCGTGAGCCACTGCTTCATCATGGACGTGCCGGGCCACGACGATCCCCTCATCATCACCGATGCGGCCGTCAACATTTCGCCGACGCTCGACGAGAAGCGCGATATCGTGCAGAACGCCATCGACCTCGCACGCGCACTGCGCTTCCCGGACGCGCGCGTCGCGATCCTGTCGGCGATGGAAACGGTCAACTCGAAAGTGCCGTCCACACTCGATGCGGCCGCGCTATGCAAGATGTCCGACCGCGGGCAGATCAAAGGCGGCATTCTCGACGGGCCGCTCGCGCTCGACAACGCGATCAGCGCCGAAGCCGCGAAGATCAAGGGCATCGAGTCGCCCGTCGCGGGCCGCGCGAACGTGCTCGTCGTGCCCGATCTCGAAGCGGGCAACATGCTCGCGAAGAGTCTGACGTTTCTCGCGGGCGCCGATGCCGCGGGCATCGTGCTCGGCGCGAAGGTGCCCATCATTCTCACTAGCCGCGCGGACTCGCTGCTCACACGGCTCGCATCGTGCGCGGTGGCGTCGATGGTGGCGCTCGCGCGGCGCGAGCAACCCTCTTCCGCGATCGTCTGAGGGCCCGGCATGGACGTCATCCTCGTCATCAACGCGGGCTCGTCGAGCATCAAGTTTCATGCATTCGAAGCGAACGGCGCGCAACTCGAACCGATCGCGGGCGGCAAGCTCGAAGAGCTCTACACGAACCCGCGCTTCACGGTGAAGCGCCAGAGCGGCGACGTGATCGAAGACAAGCGCTGGCCCGAAGGCGAGAAGCTCGGCCACGACAACGCGATCGCGTTTCTGCTCGACTGGCTGCGCAGCCATAACGAAGGCCGCGCGAAGCTGCTCGCAGTCGGCCATCGCGTGGTGCATGGCGGCGCCACGTATTCGGCGCCCGTGCGCGTCGATGCCCAGGTGCTGCAGGCACTCGAAGCGCTCGTTCCCCTCGCGCCGCTGCATCAGCCGCACAACCTCGCGGCGATCCGCTCGATCATGGCGCGCAACCCGCAGCTGCCGCAGATCGCGTGCTTCGACACCGCGTTCCATCACACGCAGCCCGCGGTCGCAACGCGCTTCGCGCTGCCGCCCGACATCACGGACCGCGGCGTGCGGCGCTACGGTTTTCATGGGCTGTCGTACGAGTACATCGCGAGCGTGCTGCCCGGCACGGACGAGCGCGCGGCCAAGGGCAAGACCGTCGTGCTGCATCTGGGCAACGGCGCGAGCATGACGGCGCTCGACAACGGCAGGAGCGTCGCGAGCACGATGGGCTTCACGGCCGTCGAAGGTCTCGTGATGGGCACGCGCTCGGGCAGCCTCGATCCCGGCGTCGTGCTGTGGATGCTGGAAGAAGCGAAGATGGATGCGCAGGCGATCGAATCGCTGTTGTACAAGCGTTCGGGTCTGCTCGGCGTATCGGGCATTTCGAGCGACATGCGCACGCTGCTCGCCAGCACCGACCCGCGGGCCGCCGAAGCCGTCGAGCTGTTCTGCTATCGGATCTCGCGCGAACTGGGCTCGCTCGCGGCGGCGCTCGGCGGGCTTGACGCGATCGTCTTCACGGCGGGCATCGGCGAGCGCGCGGACCCGGTGCGCAAGCGCGCGTGCGAGCTGGCTGCGTGGCTCGGCGTATCGATCGACGACGAGGCGAACAAACGGCACGGTCCACGCATCAGCGATCAGACAAGCGCCGTGGACGTGTGGGTGATCCCCACCAACGAAGAACTGATGATCGCGCGGCACGCGCTGCGCCAGCTGGAGGGCTGAGTATGGACACACCAACGGGCAAGCCGCTCGATCAACGCAAGGTGCTGATCGTCGGCATCGCCAACGAGCATTCGATTGCGTACGGGTGCGCGCGTGCTTTCCGCGAACTCGGCGCGGAACTCGCCATCACGTATCTGAACGACAAGGCGAAGGCCTACGTCGAGCCGCTCGCCCAGGAGCTGGGCGCGTCGCTGCTGTTGCCGCTCGACGTGTCGAAGCCCGGCCAGCTCGAAGCCGCGTTCGACGCGATCCGCGCCACGTGGGGACGGCTCGACGTCGCGGTGCATTCGATCGCCTTCGCGCCGAAAGAAGACCTGCAAGGCGGTTTGCTGAACAGTTCGCCCGAGGGGTTCTCGATTGCGATGGACATCTCGTGTCACTCGTTCATCCGCATGGCGCGCCTTGCCGCGCCGTTGATGGACGACGGCGGCGCATTGTTCGCGATGAGCTATCTCGGCGCGTCGCGCGTCGTGCCAAATTACGACCTGATGGGTCCCGTGAAGGCCGCCCTCGAAGCGTCGTGCCGCTACCTCGCGCACGAACTCGGGCCGAAGCGCATCCGCGTGCACCCCATCTCACCAGGGCCGCTCAAGACACGCGCGGCGTCGGGCCTGAAGGACTTCGACCTGCTGCTGAACGAAGCCGCCGAACGCGCGCCCATTGGCGAACTGGTCGACATCATGGACGTCGGCTACACATGCGCGTTCCTGTCGACGCCGTACGCGCGGCGCATGACGGGCAACACGATCTTCGTCGACGGCGGAGTCAGCATCATCGGCTAGACGGCGCTATGAAACTCTTCATCAGCGGATTTCCGCCCAGAGCGACCTGCGACGATATCAAGGCGCTCGTGTTCCGCTACTCGCACGCGGATTGCCGCGACATCGACCTGGTCGGCGCGGCCGACGAGCATCCCGCCGCGCTCGTTTCGATCAAGGGCGCGAACTGGACCACGCTCAACAACCTCCGGCGCCGTCTGCACGGCATGTACTGGCATCGCTGCAGGCTGTCGGTGCAGGTGCTGTCGTTCTGGGACGTCAGCGAAGCGGCCGAGGCGCGCCGGCAAACAAGAACACCTTCACTGAACCGGGCCTGATCGACCGCCGCCTGTAAACCGTTTCCTCTCTGGAAACGTTGTACTTCTGCGCGCCGCGCCCGTGCCTGCTCTGACGTCGCTGCCGTTATGTCATAGCATGATGGATCTTGCACGGCACGCCAGCAGCCGCTTGCCTTTTCTCGCCCGATTCGAAAAACACACGTAGTCGAAATGAACGATGCATCGCATAAGATGAGTTCAATCTCATCATCGTCGAACGCCCCCGCCGTGACGACACCCTCCACTGCCGCAAAACGGGAACGCGCGCACGATCACCCCTGCGCCATGCACAAGGACTCCGCGAGGCACGGCGGAACGCCTTGGGCAATGTTCGCGCTGTCGGTGGCCGGGCTGCTGGTGGGCATTTTCGCGGTGGTCGGGCCGGAGCACGTGTCTGTCGCCGTCGCGAAGACGCTGCTCACGGTCGGCTGCCTGCTGATGGCGGCGCTCGCGGGAGTCGTCGCTTCCGATCTGTCCCGCAATCGCTGAGCGTGCTGCACCAACGCGGCGCATCCCGAAACGTATAAAGTGGTGCACCGCATCACTTTTCCTGCTATACTCGCAGATTCACTTTTCCGCACGCGTCGAATTGCGTCCTAACTGGAAGGCATGACACGGAAGCATTGCGCAGAGACTGTCCTGCAAACCCACCAAAGGCTTGTTGCCGTGGGTCGTGCAGATGACCTCGAGCGCATCGTTCCGGGTCGATCGATTCGTGCAACACCCCGCCCTCCCTCACGATCCGACAGGTCATGCTGCCTGCCGCGCGTGCGCGCGCGGGGAAGCGAAACAGCCTGCCGAGGAGAACGTATTGGCAAAGCTTGACCGGGACAACTCCCAGTTCGAAACGACCGCAGCGAAGGCGCCCAAGCGCGCCGCAAAGGCAAAGGCGCAACCCGCCGCCGTGCCGCAAGACGCCGCCTTGATGGAATCCCTCGCTGAAGAGCGTCAACGTCAGATGCGCGCGCTGATCGCGCTGGGCCGCGAGCGCGGCTATTTGACGCATGCCGACATCAACGACCACTTGCCCGACAACTTCACCGAGACAGCCGCGATGGAAACCATCGTCAGCACGTTCGGCGAAATGGGCGTCTCGGTGTACGAAACGGCGCCCGACGCGGAAACGCTGCTGCTGAACGACGGCCCGTCGGCCGCCGCCACGGACGATCAGGCGGACGAAGAAGCGGAAGTCGCGCTGTCCACCGTGGATTCCGAATTCGGCCGCACGACCGACCCCGTGCGCATGTACATGCGCGAAATGGGCGCGAGCGAGCTGCTCACGCGCGCCGGCGAAATCGAAATCGCCAAGCGCATCGAAGGCGGCCTGCAGGACATGGTGCAAGCCATCGCGATGTGCCCGTCGATCATCTCGACCATTCTGGCGGACGTCGACCGCGTGGTGGCGGGTGAGATCCGTATCGACGAACTCGTCGACGGCATCAGCAATCCGAACGAAGCCGCCGAGCTCGACGACGAAGCCGCCGAAGCGGCAGCGGAAGAAGAGCTCGACGCGAGCGCATCGGACGAAGACTCGGACGACGATGACGGCGACCTGTCGGATGACGGCGGCGAAAAAGCCAACGCCGCTCGCCTCGAACAGCTGACGGCCGACAGCCTCGCGATCTTCCAGCGCGTGCGCGACCTGTTCGCGAGCGTGCCGGACATGCCCGTGACCGACAAGCGCCGCGCCACCGCGATTGCGAACCTGCGCGAGTCGATCCAGCAGGAACTCACGCCGATCCGCTTTACGGCCAAGACCATCGACCGTCTGTGCGCGGAAGTGCAGGCGCAGGTCGCGCAGGTGCGCGCGATCGAGCGCAACATCCTGTCGATCGCCGTGGACCGCTGCGACATGCCGCGCGAAGCGTTCGTCGAATCGTTCCCGGGTCACGAGACCGATCTCGAATGGACGACGCGCACGGCTGCGAAGTCGAAGACGTACGGCCCGGCGCTCGAGCGTCACCTGCCCGCCATCCAGTCGGAACAGCAAAAGCTCGTCGACATCGAAGCATCGATCGCGCTGCCGCTGCAACAGCTCAAGCAGATCAACAAGCAGCTCGGTTCGGCCGAAGGCAAGATGCGCCAGGCCAAGCGCGAGATGATCGAAGCGAACCTGCGTCTGGTCATTTCGATCGCGAAGAAGTATGTGAATCGCGGCATGCACTTCCTCGATCTGATCCAGGAAGGCAACATCGGCCTGATGAAGGCCGTGGACAAGTTCGAATACCGCCGCGGCTGGAAGTTCTCGACGTACGCGACGTGGTGGGTCCGTCAGGCCATCACGCGCGCGATCGCCGACCAGGCGCGCACCATTCGTGTGCCCGTTCACATGATCGAGTCGATCAACAAGCTGAATCGCATCCAGCGCGAGATCGTGCAGCAGACGGGCCAGGAGCCGCATCCTTCGGTGCTCGCCGAGCGCATGGACATGCCCGAGGCGAAGATCCGCAGCATCCTGAAGATCGCGAAGAATCCGGCCTCGCTGGATTCGCCGGTTGGTGAAGATGCCGACACGACGCTCGGCGACATGATCGAGGACACGTCGGCAACGTCGCCCGCCGACGCCGCGATCCACGCGAACATGCGCCGCGCAATCGACGAAGCGCTCGATGCATTGACGCCGCGTGAAGCGAAGGTGCTGCGCATGCGTTACGGCATCGATACGGCATCGGAACTGACGCTCGAAGAAGTGGGCCGCCAGTTCGACGTCACGCGCGAGCGTATCCGCCAGATCGAAGGCAAGGCGATCCGCAAGCTCAATCATCCGAGCCGTGCGGACAAGCTGCGCCCGTTCCTCGAACGCAGTTGATCCGCAGTTGATGTACAAGGCCGCCGCCTGGCGCGCGCGGCCTTGCTACAAAAAAGCGCGGCAGCCAACAGGCTGCCGCGCTTTTTTTTTGCTCGACGTTCAGACGGGCATACGAACACCGCATGCGCCGTCGAACCCCGCCGCTCAGTGATGCTCGCTGTATTCCTTGCGTGCCATCGGCGTGGCGCGAACCTTCGCATACTGGAACGCCGGGATTGCCTTGACTGCATCCTTCGTCGCGCCTGCCCAGACGAGCTTGCCGTTCGTATAGTCGATCTGCGACAGCGGCACAGCCACATCATGCTGCGAGACGCCAAGGAACTGGTGCGCAGCCACGATCGCAAACGAAGACGCGTTGTCCGGCGCAATGATGATGTCGTGCATCACCCCGACCTTCTGTCCTTGTTCGTTGTAGACCGGCTTGCCGAGCAGGCTCTTCTTCACGCTCCAGCCGTTGATGATGATCGCTTCCTGCTCGACACTCACGCCGATGGTCTGCGAACCTGCCACCTGCGCGTTTGCCTGGTTGCCGATCACGCCGAACGTCGATACCGCGATCAGAACCGCTGCCCACTTTGCCTTCATAGCTTATTCTCCGATGTGAAATGTTGCGAGGAACTGCCGCTTCTTGTAAGGAGCGCTCTACATTACCTCATCAGAAAGAAAAAGTCGCACAAGGGTACGTGCGCCGTTTTAGGGAATGCACGGCGACGTGCGTCGGCGGCGCCTATTTCGCGAGCCGCAATCCCTTTGCGAGCACCGTGCCGTCCTTCTGATTGACGAGCCACACGGCCTGCACATTCGCGTGCAGCGTCGAGGTGCGGCGCGTGATGTCGGTGGGCTCTTCATCGGTAGGGTCGCTGTGCTCGCGCGTCTCGCTCAGATACGGCGGTTCGAGCGTGCAGACCAGCACGATGGCGAAGTTGTCGTCGGCCTGCTCGAAGCTCGCTTGCGAGAGCTTCAGGCGCCCCCGCGCCGTGGTCTTCGTTTTGCCGCCGGTCCGCAATTCAATCGAATCGATCTTCTGGATGAAGCCTTTTGCCTTTGCATCGGGCGCGATAACGAGACCGCGACCGCTTTGGCCTTCGATCTTCTGGTAGAGCAGTATCGTGTCGGGATGTTCGTCGCCCGCAAGCGGCACGTTCACACTCAGCATGTCCGTATTCGCGCGATACAGGATGCCGTGCGGCGCGGGAATCATGAACAGAAACGTTCGCTGTCCGTTTTCCGTCGTCGCGGCGTGGCCGCGCACGATACGGTCGAACGGCTCGCGCGCGAGATTGCGAATGCGATCGGTTAGCGAATGCGTCGCGCCGGAAGGCATCTGGCGCGCGAGCGCGTCGCGCAGCTTGACGGGGTCATCGGGCGTGACGTGATCGGGCGTTGCTGTCGCGCTCGCCGCTTGCGCTTCGTTTGACGTTTTTGTCTCGCTGGCTTGCGTGGCCGGGTTCGTTGCGGATTTCGATGCCGGTTTCGGTGCCGGCTGGGGTGCCGATTGTGTCGCCGATTGCGTCCCCGATTGCGTCCCCGATTGGGTCGCCGCCTGCGTACCGCTCGCGGCAGATAGCGCCAATGCGATGCATAGCGGCGGCATCATGCGATTGACCCAGGCAACCGTGCGATTCAGAAATTGCACAACATCCTCTCCGTTGTAATGGGCGCTATGCTTGCGCCTTGCCGCGTCGAACGCGGTCCGTTTCAGCTCGATTCTAAGCGTATTCGGTCAACGGGATTGGGTAGGCCCGCAGCGCCATCGCGCGCAGCCGGACAAAAAAAACGCCAGGCACGGAAGCACCTGGCGTATGTCGCGCTGTCACTACGCGGGCGCTCGATGCGACCTTCTACTTGTTTGATCGGAAACACGCCAATCGACTGCCGGGTCTTGCCCGCCAGACCATCGACGCATGCGTGACGGCCTCGCGTCGCCGGATTGCTCCGTGTGCCCTTCCGTGTATAACGACCCGCCACGGCTCGCCTTTAGGCTTTTCGCGTGGAAATTCAGGCGGCGAAAGAAATAAGCGCGACGGATGAATGGCTCATCGCAATCGATCGAGTTTGCGCAACGGCGCAGCCCGTCCGCAAACCTTGCTGCTTTCGATGCGCGGCATGAAGCCGCGAAGGCGTTATCGCGCGCTCACGCAAGCAGCCCGCGCGCCGCGAGATTCGCGTACAGCGCGCGCACGCCGAAGGTCCACGGCGTGATCTGCGTGCTTAGCTGCACCGTATTGCGCAATGCGCCGAGCTGCGGCGTCGAGATCGTCACGACGTCGCCGAGATGATGTGTGAAGCCGCCGCCCTTCGTGTCGCGGTCCTTGATCGGCGAAAACATCGTACCGAGAAACAGCATGAAGCCGTCGGGATATTGATGATGCTTGCCGCAGGTCTGCGCGACGAGATCGGCGGGATCACGGCTGATCTCCGACATATGGCTCACGCCTTCGAGCAGAAAGCCGTCATCGGCGCCTTCGACCCGCAGCGCCACACTCGCGCGCCGCACGGAATCCAGCGTGAAATCGCCATCGAACAGTCGCACGAACGGACCGATCGCACACGATCCATTATTGTCCTTACATTTGCCCAGCAGCAGCGCCGACCGCCCTTCGATATCGCGCAGATTCACGTCGTTACCGAGCGTCGCGCCCACGATCGTCGCGCGGCTGTTCACGGCCAGCACGATTTCCGGCTCCGGATTGTTCCATGTCGAGGCCGCGAGCAAACCGACATCGGCGCCGAACCCCACCGACGACATCGCCTGCGACTTCGAAAACACCTCTGCATCGGGGCCGATGCCGACTTCCATGTATTGCGACCACGCGCCGCGCCGCTCGAGTTCCGCCTTCAGTCGCGCTGCCGCTTCCGAGCCGGGTTTGACCTTCGACAGGTCCGTGCCGATCACCGTCGCAATTGTCTCGCGCACTTCTTCGGCCTTCGCGGGGTCCCCGCCCGCCTGCTCTTCGATCACGCGCTCGATCAGGCTCACGGCGAACGTGACGCCGCATGCCTTGATCGGCTGGACGTCGCACGGCGCGAGCAGCCGCACGTTCGCGGCTGCGTCGTTCGCGAGGCTCGCCGCGACCAGTTGCGCCGCGCTGCCCAGGTGTTCGCCCGGCGCGTTGCGCGCGACGTCCACGGCATCGTCGCGCTCGAACAGATCGGCCGTGGTCGGCGCGCTCGACGTGATGTCGAACACCTCGCCGTTGCGCACGGCCACCACGCTCGGGCCTTCGTGCCCGCCCGTGGCGCGCCACACGCGGCCGATCAGCAGCGCGCGGTCGAGGTCGGCGGGAAGATAGTTCATGTCGGTCGATGCGGTCATGACGCGAGTCTCCGATTTCGTTATCGGTAACAAAAAATCATGGTATCACGGCGCAAGAAGGGCTCGACGCGCGCATCAGGCGCTTTCGCGCGCGATCACCGTGTACTCGATCACCCGCTTGCGCAGCGACGCGCGCGCCGGCTTGCCGGCGCCGTTGCCATCGCTCGCAGCCAGCGCGGCCAGCAGCGTCTCGCCCGTGTGCGCGCCGATACCGTAGGCGTCGACGGAAATCGTCGTGATCGTCGGCGTGCAGCACGCGGCCACTTCGAAATTGCCGAAGCCCGCGATGGCGATGTCGCCCGGCACCGACAGCCCGCGCCGATGGCACTGCATGATCGCGCCGAATGCCGACATGTCGCTCACGCACATCACGGCGTCGGTATCGGGCCATTGCTGCAGCAGCTTGTCGAGCGCGGGCGCGCCGTGGCTCATCGTGATGGGCGATTCGCCCAGGCGCACGACGCGCTCGCTCATGCCCCGCGCCTTCATTTCCTGCTGATAGCCCTTGAGCCGTTCGAGTCCGCGCCTGTCGAGCTCGCTCGCGCCGCCGATGAAGCCGATGCGCCGATAACCGCGCTCGCACAGATAGCGCACCATCTCGCGCGCCGCTTTGGTATTCGAAAAGCCGACTGCGGCATCGATCGGCGACGCGGGCAGATCCCACATCTCGACGACGGGCACGCCCGAGCGCACCAGCAATTCGCGCGTCGCAGCCGTATGCTGCGCGCCCGTCAACGCGATGCAGCGCGGCTGATGACGCAGCATCGAGCGCACGAGCCGCTCTTCGCGCTCGAGGTCATAGTCGGTATCGCCGATCAGCAGTTGCAGACCGTGCGGTTCGAGCGCGGCTGTCAGGCCGCGCACGGTGTCGGAGAAATTGGAGCTGGCGAGCGACGGCACGAGCACGGCGGCAAACGCCGAGCGTCCCGACGACAGCGCGCCCGCCGCGGCATCGGCGACGTAGCCGAGTTCGTCGATGGCCTGCTGCACGCGCTCGCGGGTCGCGGGCGCGACGCCGGTGCCCGCCAGCACGCGCGACACCGTCATCTTCGATACGCCTGCGAGCGCCGCGACATCGGCCATGCGCGGCGGGCCGGCAAGCGTGCCGCGTGATTCGATGGCGCGCTTCGCGCCGCGTGAAGTGCTCGACATGCTGATCGGCCCTGGTCGGATTCGTGAACAGGCGCCTATCATACCGGCACCGCGCGCACCCGCCGTCGGCGATCGACGTGAGCGCCGCGCTCAGTCCGTCACGCGCAATGCGCTGCGTTTTTCGATGAGGCCCGGCACGAACACGCGCATCGCGAACACGCCGCCCGATTGCGGATACTGTTCGATCTCTTGCGCGGGCCGCCCCTGACGCGCGGTCGTCACGTAGAGCGTGCGCAGGTCGTCGCCGCCGAACGCGCACATTGTCGGGCAGCGCGCGGGCAGATGATGTTCCTCGACGACCTTGCCTTCGGGCGAAATGCGCACCACGCGCCCGCCTTCGTACAGCGCGGACCAGTAGTAGCCTTCGCTATCCACCGACGCGCCGTCGGGGCGTCCGCGATCCGTCGGCGTCGGCTCGAACTTCACCCAGTCTTCGCGCGGGCCGACCTCGCCGCTGCCGATGTCGTACGGATGACGGTAGATCGTGAAGCGCGGCGTGTCGGAGTGGTAGCACCAGCGATAGTCCGGGCTGAACGCCATGCCGTTCGACGTGAGCAGGCCCGCGTCGATCTTCGTCAGCGCGCCGTTCGCATAGCGGTACAGCGAGGCGGCGTTGCCCGCTTTCGGCTCGTCGAGCGTGCCGAGCCAGAAGCGGCCGCGCGCGTCGCAGCGGCCATCGTTGAAGCGGCTCGCGGCAGGGTTCTCGGGGTTCGCGCACAGCTTGCGCACCACGTTGCCTTTCGCATCGAGCAGATAGATGCCCGTGCGCATGCCGGCAATGAATCCGTCGTCCTCTGTCAGCGAAAAGCATCCGATGTTTTCGGGCATCGCAATCGAGGTGTCCTGTCCCGTCTTCGGATCGAAGCCATGTAACGCGGGCGCCTGAATGTCGACCCACCACAGCTTCGCGCGGCGTTCGTCCCAGCGCGGGCATTCACCGAGCGCGGCGGCGGCAGGCAATACACATTCGAACGTCTGCATGATGACGATCCTCTGCGATGAACGGTGGGGCCGCGCGCCCGACGCAGCGCGCGGATCGGTCAACAGTAGCAGACATTCGCGCGCGCGGCAGCGTCAGCACCCGGCGGATCCTGCTTCGATAGCTGACTCGCCGGCAACGCATCGCCGGTCCCTGTCAACTCGCACGGCCCCCTCTGCGAATGCCGCTGCGACGCATTCGCGAACGCGCGCCGCGATCGTCCCTGAGGCGTTCGGGACGCGTGCTCGCGCTATGACGCAAGGCGTCCGTGTCGTCGCTTGCCGATGAAACTGCCGGCGTCGTGTCGCGCGCGAAGCACTCGATCCAGGCCGAAATGCGCTGCTTCATTCCCTCTCCATGAGATTGGTGTCGCGGGGTCGCCTGATAGAACGTGGCGACCGCGCGAGCGTAAACGCAAACGGCGTCCCGACCGTCCGGTTCGAAAACCAGACCGTGGGACGCCGTTGTCCAAGCGATGCTGCAAAGCCAGCTGCGGCGCGGCTCATCGTCGATGCCGCGGCGTCCGACATGCAAGCTGTATGCCACTTCCGGCGTTCAGCGACCGGCCGCCACCGCTTGAGCCCGTGGATCGCGCCCAGCCGCATGCATCGGCGCGTGAACGATCTTGATGCCTCGCGGCACGCTCGTGGTGCGTCGCAGCACTACGCGAGTGCGCCGCCGATCGGCACGCATCGATCGTTCACATGACAACCCAGGCACATCGTCGCCCCACGCGGCAAGCACACTCGCGTTCGGTGCGAACAGGCGGCGCGTCGAACGAAGCGTCTGGCCTCGTTCTTGCAACTACGCGTTTCGCCGGCAAAGGCGCCGGCATCGAATCGAATCCGGGCATGCGACATCGACTGCCCGCGACATGAACAGACAGGATTGAACCGGACAGCGGCGTCCCCCTTCGTGCATGCACGAGCGGGACGCCGTTTTGCATTGGCGCGCGCATGCATGCCGGGCACGCGATGGAGAACAGGATGAACAAGGGCAAAGTGACACTCGTCAGCGCAGGACCGGGCGACCTCGATCTGTTGACCTTCAGGGCAGCGAAGGCCATTGCCGCCGCCGACGTGCTGCTGATCGACGACCTCGTCGACGACGAGATCGTCACATTGAAGGCGCCGCACGCGCGCGTCATCAGGGTCGGCAAGCGCGGCGGCTGCAAATCGACGCCGCAGGCCTTCATCCAGCGGCTGATGCGCCGCTATGCGCTGCAAGGCAGGCACGTCGTGCGCGTCAAGGGCGGCGAGGCGCTGCTGTTCGGCCGCGCCGGCGAAGAAATCGCGGAACTCGCGCAGGCAGGGATCGCCGTCGATATCGTCAATGGCATCTCGTCGGGTTTCGCGGCGGCGGCGGGGCTTGGCGTGTCGCTCACGCATCGCGACCATTGCCAGGGTGTGATCTTCGTGACGGCGCATCTGCGCGACGGCACCGAGCCCGACTGGGGGGCGCTGGCGGCGACGGGCATGACGCTCGCGATCTACATGGGCGCGAGCCGCATCGACAGCATCAGCGGCGCGTTGCGCCACACGCTGGCGCCCGACACGCCCGCCGCCGTCGTGCAATGGGCGGGCACGGCGCGCGAGAAGCGCGTCTGCGCGACGCTCGGCGACATCGCGGCGCGCGCGGCACAGGCGCAGATCGCGAGCCCGGCCGTGATCCTGATTGGAAACGCTATCGGCGAAAGCGTGGCGAACGAGGCGGCGCGCAGCGAGCCGGTACGAAGAATGCGCGCGTGATCCGTTAGCTCATGCGGCGCCCGGCAGGCCGCACATGATCTTCACGATATCGGCCTGCGTCAGCATGCCGATGACGCGCCCGCCCGCTTCGACAACGGGCAGATGATGGTGCCCGTTCTTCGCGAAGAGCGGAATGACGTCTGTCAGCGGCGTGTCCGCTTCGACGTAGTGAACGTGGGCCGACATCACCGTCGTGACGGGCCGCTCGCGCCGTTCTTCTTCGGGCACGGTGACGTCGGAGGCGAGCTTCAGAAAAGGCAGGACTTCCTCGAGCGGCTGCAGATCGACGTGCGTGACGACGCCTTTGAGGCGCCCTTCGGCGTCGACCACGGGCAGCAGCTTGATATGACGGGCGTCGAGCACTCGCAGCGCGCCGCCGATCGTCGTATCGACGGACACCGTGACGGGCGGCTTGCGCATCACGTCGGCGCATCGCAGCTGCATCAGGTCGTGCAGAAACGCTTGCCTGCGCAGTTCGTCTAGCAGCGCGCGCCGCCTGTCGTGTGCCTCATGTCCCTCATATTCGTCATATGCGGCCGCGTGCGGCTCGTGCGCCGCAGCGTCGCCGCTGCCATGCTCGGGTCCGATGCGTTGCCGCTGGCTCCCGAAACACCAGTGCAAAACCGACGAGATCGACATGTTCGCCTCCGCGGTGACGTTCGACCGTTCACCTGATTACCAATGCAGCGCCCAGCGCTTTCGGCTCGCTTATTGCCCGCATATTGCCTGCTTTTCGCCTGCGTTCGGCTTGCGCTATCACAACGTCACTTTACATCATAACGTGAGATATTGCCGGGCGACGGCAGTCGCGGCGCTGCGAGGGCAAAAAGTCCAGCATGCGATAATCGCGCATTACGTCGCGCCGCGACGGCCTTTTGCTTCTGCCCTTGAAATCGCTTCTCGCCCCGCTCGACCAGATCGCGGAATTCGATGAAATCGTCGACGTCCGCACGCCGCTCGAATTCGCCGAAGACCACATTCCCGGCGCGCTCAACGCGCCCGTGCTGTCCAACGAGGAGCGCGTGGTCATCGGCACGATGTACAAGCAGGTGTCGCCTTTCGAGGCGACGCGCGTCGGCGCCGCCATGGTGTCGCGCAACATTGCCGCGCACCTGGAAACGACCTTTGCGGACCGGCCGCGCAACTGGCGGCCGCTGGTTTATTGCTGGCGCGGCGGCAAGCGCTCCGGTTCGATGACGACCTGGCTGAATCTGATCGGCTGGCGCGCGCGGCAACTGGACGGCGGCTACAAAAGCTATCGACGCAACGTCGTCGATCTGCTCGAAACACTGCCGCAGCAATTCAGCTACATCGTGCTCGCGGGCCATACGGGCAGCGGCAAGACGCGTTTGCTGAACGCGCTCGCGCACGCGCACGCCCAAACGCTCGACCTGGAAGCGCTCGCCGCGCATCGCGGCTCCATTCTCGGCACGCTGCCCGGCGCGCCGCAGCCTTCGCAGAAAGCATTCGACACTTCGCTCGTGGGCGCGTTACGCGGTTTCGATCCGCAGCAGCCCGTGTTCGTCGAAGCCGAGAGCCGGCGCATCGGCGCCATTTCGTTGCCGCTTTCGTTGACGCAGCAGATTCATCGCGGCACCTGCGTCACGGTGGAAACGCAGCGCGACGAGCGCATCCGCCTGCTGTTGCAGGACTACGCGCATCTGTTCGACAACCCTACGCAGTTCAAGTCCCTGCTCGCGAAGCTCGTCGAGCTGCATGGGCACGCGAGAATCGGCGAATGGCAGCGCATGATCGACGAGGACCGCCGCACCGAGCTGTTCGAGCAGTTGATCGATCTGCACTACGACCCCGCTTACGCGCGCAGCACGCGCAAGCATTTCGCGCAGTTGCCGGAGTCGCTGCGCTTCGCGCTGCGGCCCACGCAAGCCGATCTCGACGAGCAGGCGCGCGCGCTGCTGAACCAGTTGCGATAGCCCCTGCGCTTTACCAGTGCTCCGCCGTCGGCCACGGCAGGCGCTGCAATGACCAGTCCAGTTCCGCGCCGACCACGCAGCGCCCCTCGCCCGATTGCAGCGCGACCGTCACCGCGATGCACGGCCGGCCGCTCGCCAGCGACAAATACGGGCTGCTCGTGATGGGCACGCCGGGCCGCAGCACGGCATTGCGGAAATACGGCCGATGGTCCCAGCGCGCATCGCGCGGGTTCGCCACGGGATGCAGCGACGCGCCGTCGATCGCGGACGCCTTGCCCGGCACTTCATGCCCGATCTGCCGGCCTGTGTCGTCGAGGACGAAACAGCTGATGCACAACTCCAGCTGCGCGAGATCGTAGAACGCGTCGTTGAGCGGCATGCCCTTGAGCCACGCGTCGACGCCGGCATCGAGCGCCTGCCGGTACGGACCGACTTCCGATTCGAACATCGCGTGCTGATGCGCGCGCCCTTGCGCGATCACGTCGAAGGCGTGGTCGATGCGCCGGTGCACGGCGTCGGGCGGCGTGACGGAGGCGGACGGACGCCCCAGCAGGTAACCCTGCGCAAAGTCGACATTCGATTCGACCGCGAGAATCAGCTGCTCCGTTGTTTCGACGCCCTCCACGACCACGAGCATGCCCGCCTGATGCAGCAGCGACACCAGCTTCGGCAGGATCGGCTGATCCGCGCCGGCGCTTTTCGCGCGGATCAGCTCGCCGTCGAGCTTCACGAGGTCGGGGCGGATGCGCAAAAGCCGGTCGAGATTTGAGTGGCCCGCGCCGAAGTCGTCGACGGCGATCAGGAAGCCGTGGTTGCGATACTCGCTCGCCGCGCGCGACAACTCGTCGACGCTGCCGCCATGCGATTCCAGCAGTTCGAGCACCACGCGCTCCGGCTCGAGACCCGCCGCGCGCGCAATCGTCGCGAGCTGGTCGGGGTAGCCTTCGGCGACGAAGGTCGCCGGCAGAATGTTGAGGAACACCCATGCGCCGTCCGTTATCAGGCGGCGCGCGTTGCGCACGTGCAGCGCGTGGCTCACGCGGTCCAGCTCGCCCTGATCGGTGAACGGCTTCGGCGAGAACAGCACGGCGGGCGGCACCTGTTCGCCGTCTTCGCGCTCGCCGCGCAGCAGCGCCTCGAAGCCCACCTGCTTCTGATGCGACAGGCTGTAAAGCGGCTGGAAATGCGAGGTCAGCCAGAAATCGTCCCATTGCTGGCGCAGCGGATGCAAGGGTGCGTCGTCCGCACGCTGGTCGTCCCACGTGGGGCGCACGGAGTCGACGAACGTCGCGCGCTCCGCGCAGACGCGGTTGCGGCCGGAATACTTGGCGCGCAGCAGCGCCTCGTCGGCGCGGTCGAGCAGCGCCATCACGCTCTCGCCCGGCCGGTACTCGGCAACGCCGAAGCTCGCGCTCAACTGCCCGTCGGGCCGCGCGATCCGGCCGATCGCCTCGCGCAGCGTTTCGGCCAGTTGCGCCGCCGCGCGCAAGCCGGCGTCGTGCAGCAGCGCGAACTCCTCGCCGCCGATCCGGCTCACGATATCGCCGGACGACGTCACATCCTTCAGCACGCGCGCGACGTCCGCCAGCGCCTGATCGCCGACACCATGCCCGAACTGGTCGTTCAGCGACTTGAAGTAGTCGATGTCGAGAAAGATGGCGCTCGTCTTGCTGCCGCGACCGAGCTTCGACAGACGCAACGCCGCCTGTTCCAGAAAGGCGCGGCGGTTTTGCAACCCTGTCAGGGGATCGGTGGCGGCAAGACGCGCGAGCCGCTCTTCGAGCAGGAAATGATGGCGCCTGAACCCGTAAAAGCCGAAATGAAACACGGCTGCTGTGGGCACCGCGATCAGCACCCACATCCAGCACACGGCGTCCGCATCGCCGCGCGGATGCGGCAGACCCAGCAGGAAGGGCGTGCCCGCCGCGTAGAAGAGCGCCGTGCCGATGCCGAAATGCGCGGGCGTCAGCCACAGCGGCGCGGCGCAGACGGGGATCACCACGATCGCGGGCAGTGCCCACAGCAACGGCTCGTCGAGCCCGGCAACCGTCAACGCGATGCCCGCGAGCAGGACGAGCGTGTACGCCACGCCGATGCTGCCGAATATCCACGTGCTCTTCGCGCGTGGAATCGCGACCACGAGCAGCGCAAGGCCGGCGGCACACGCGAGCCGCCACGCGAGCGGCACGGCGCTGCCCGCAGCGAGGCTGCGCGCGCTTGCGAACGCAATGAAGGCGACGACGGTAAACGCCATCGTCACGGTTGAAAGGGGGCGCTGATGCTCCAGCGAACGTCGGTGAAACCGGTTTCTAAATCCGGCGTCGGACGTTTGTTCCGTCAAAAAGGAAAACATGTTGACCCAGGCCAGTTCACGTCACTCTGCCGATGTATAACGGCAGCAAAAGCCTGAGGTTAATACTTCAGATCAAATCACGCGCACGGACGTTCGGATTGCGCCGCGGCGTGATTTGACATTTGCGCTCACGCCGTGCCGATTGCGCGGCGTGGATTGCATCGGACGGGCGTGTGTTGCGCACAACCCTTTTATTTTTTTGATGGGGTGATGGGCGCCGCACGGAAGAGAGTCCCAACGCGCGCCGCTTGCGTCTCATAGCACGCGTGCGAGAAAGCGCGTTCCGGCAACGGGATTCGCGTAATACGCAGCCGTATCGATGAAACCGAGACGCTCATACAGCCGCTGCGCGAACGCCGTTCGAGGCACGGAATCCAGCACGAGCCGCTCATAGCCCAGCGCTTTCGCGTTGAGGATCATGGCGCCGATCAGCTGCTCGCCAAGCCCAAGACCGCGCCAGTCCGGCCGCACGTACAGGCGCTTTACTTCCGCGACCTCGTCCGAATGACGCAGCAGGCCCACACAGCCCGCGAACCGTCCCTCGTCTTCGGCGACGATGAACATGCCCGAAGGCAGCGTGAAGGTCTGCTCGAAGGCTTGCATTTCCGCTTCGAAGCCTCGATACGACAAGTCCATGTCGAGCCACCGCACGTATTCGCGGATGATCTCGACGAGACGCGCCGTATCGCCGGGGAACACGGCCTCGCGAATGTGAGGCTTCGTCCGATGGAGTGAAGTCGACATATCGTCCTCGCGCTGAAATATCCGGATCGACCGTATGGCAGGCAGCGTATCTCCCGCGGCAGCGCGAGGTCTTGAACGTTTGTGATGCTTGCCGGCCTGTGTCTTCTCCATGTCGTCCCTTTCCTGACGCGTGGGCAATTTCTCGCAAGCAACCGGATTTATCGCCCGCTGCTCCCCCGAATGCATCGGCATGCGCCGCCTATGCTCGCAGCTCGAGACTATCTGCATCGAGGGGCTCATGCGCTTTACCACCGTTTCCATCGTGCTCGCCGCCGCGCTGTCCCTGCAGGGATGCGCGACGTCGCTGCAAACCTTCATGCTCGGCGGTCTGGCCGGCGCGGCGGCGGGCATCGGCGCCGTCACCTGCGTCGTCGTGTGTCACTAGCCTCGCGCCTGCCGATGAAGCTCAACCGTTATGCGCTCGCCGCCAGCTTCAATTGCGCGAAAGCGCATTCGACGGCGGAAACGCTGATCTGCCGCGATGTCGCCCTCTCGCGAGCCGACGACGAACTCGGCAACCTGTTCAGGCTCGCGCAGCGCCAGGCCGCCGACGGGCGCGCGTACCGGCGCGACAGCGACAGCAAGTGGGCGTGGCGCGAAGCGAATTGCACGGACATCGCGTGTCTCGCCGACTGGTACGCGACGCGCATCGAAGAGATCCGCGAGCAGTTGCACCAGTCCGCGCAAGACGGCGAACGCGCGCGGCCCGGCGACGCCGATCTCGCCGCAGCGTCCGAGCCCGCCGTGAGGCCGGCGATCAAGCCAGCGCGACGGGACGTGCACGCTTCGTCTGCCCGTGACATCCGGCAATGCACGGCCACGACGCAAGACCTCGTGCCGCCCGTGCAATGCCACAACGTGCTCGAAAAGCGCACGGCATGGCGATCCCGCGACGCTGACGCGGACAACTGGTTCTGCGGCGTCGCGATGATCGAGGGACGGCCGCAACAGGGCAGCGCTTCGCAATAGGAAAGCGATACGAAACGCGCTGCCGAGCGATCCGCAATACCCAACGACTCGCGGCGCTACACTCCCGTTTTCGTCTTTCGATTCGAGGAGCGCTCACGTGAACACGCCCAACGCCCGCATCGTCCAGCTGTTTTCCTACGGCACGCTGCAGGATCGCAACGTGCAGCTCGCGAGCTTCGGCCGCGAACTCACGGGCCGCCCCGACGCGCTCCCGGGCTATGCGCAGACGCTGCTTGCCATCGAAGATCCGAAAGTCGTCGAGTTGAGCGGCAAGACGCATCACCCTGTGGTGCGCCCGAGCGTGAATGCCGCCGATGAAGTCGCGGGCACCGTCTTCGAGATCACCGAACAGGAGCTCGCCGCCGCCGACGAGTACGAAGTGTCCGACTACAAGCGCGTGCGCGTCACGTTGAAATCGGGCATCGATGCGTGGGTCTACATCGCCGCATAAAAGACCTGCGCTGTCGGCTTACCGCGCCTTACCAACGCTCAAGTTGCGCGTGCAACGAGACGTTGGTGTCGTCAGTGCAACGAGAACTTGCGACTGAAGGAGGCGTGCAATGGTAAGCAGTGTCGGATATGGAACGACGGCGGCGTCGCCGCAGCCTAAGCAGCACGCTTGCGTGTCCGGCGAAGCAACGGCGCAAACCACGCAACCGGCTGCGCCGGGCCTGACGATCGGCGGAATGATTTCGCTGATGGTGTGACGCGAGCCGCGATGCCGCTGCAACGCTTCGCGGGCGCAGCGGCCAGCGCAGGCTGCTTGCCGAGCGCATCGAGGTCCTCATCGAGGCATTCACCGCAGCCTTCAACGCAGCGTCTCGCGCGTTACAGCACGCCGAGCACCGCTTTCGGCTCCAGATACGCTTCGAGCCCGTACGTGCCATACTCGCGCCCGATGCCCGACTGCTTGAATCCGCCGAACGGCGCCGCCGGTTCATGCGCGAGCGTGTTGACGAGCACGCGGCCCGCGTCGATCCGCGCCGCCACATCGCGCGCACGCTTCGCGTCCTGCGAGAACACGTACGCCTGCAAGCCGTAGTTCGTGTCGTTGGCAATCGAGATCGCTTCTTCCGTGTCGCTGTACGCGATGATCGACAGCACCGGGCCGAAGATTTCGTCGCGCGCGATCGTCATGTCGTTGGTGACGTCGCTGAACACGGTCGGGCGCACGAACCAGCCTGCGCCGAGACCGTCGGGACGCCCTTCGCCGCCCGCGATCAGACGCGCGCCCTCGTCGATGCCGATGCGGATATAGCGCTGCACGCGCTCCCACTGCTTCTGGCTGACCATCGGACCGATGGTCGTGCGCGGATCACGCGGGTCGCCTGATTGCGCGCGCGCCACTTCGTCGCGCACGAGCGCTTCGAATTCGGCGAGCCGCGCGCGCGGCACCAGAATACGCGTGCCCGCGATGCAAGCCTGGCCGCTGTTCATGAAGCCCGCCTGGATCGCTAGGGGCACGACCTGCGCGAAGTCGGCATCGTCGAGTACGACGACGGGCGACTTGCCGCCCAGTTCCAGCGTCACGCGCTTCAACGTATCGGCGCCCGTACGCAAAATGGTCTTGCCGACGGCCGTCGAACCGGTGAACGACAACTTCGCGACATCCGGATGCGAGCTGATCTGCGCGCCGACCGATTCGCCGCGCCCCGTCACGATGTTGAACGCGCCGGGCGGCAAGTCCGCCGAGTGCAGCGCCTGCGTGACGATATGCGTCTGGATCGCGCTCATCTCGCTCGGCTTGACGACGGCCGTGCAGCCCGCCGCCAGAGCGGCCGCGAGCTTGCCGCAGATGAAGCCGGCGTCGCTATTCCACGGCGTGATCAGCCCCGCGACGCCGAGCGGCTGCATCACGACTTCCGCCGTGCCGGCGCGCCGCGTGAACGCGTAGTCCTCCAGCACTTTCGCCGCTTCGATCAGCACGCTGCTCGCGTGCTGCGCCATCCAGCGCCCGCGCGACACGGGCGCGCCGTATTCCTCGACGATCGCCTCGTACAGCTCGTCCTCTTTCGCAACCACAGCGGCATGCATGCGCTTGAGCATGTCGATGCGCGCGCGCTGGCTAGTGCGCGAAAACGCCGGAAAGGCGCGCTTCGCAGCGGCGATGGCGTCCCGCGCATCCTTCGCGTCGGCGAGACGCACGCGGCCGATCACGCGCTCCGTCGCCGGATTGAAGAGGTCGAACATTTCGTCGCCATGTGGCGTGACGAACGCGCCGTCGATATAGATGGTGTCGATGATCTGCATCTGCATGTCCCGTCAAAAGCTTGCGTTGCCATAAGATAGCGGCGTGCGATTGAATCGACTAGCCGTACAATCGGACATGACCTATTGAGCAAATCAGGACAATGAAAACGACCGGTCTCGCCGAACTCGAAGCCGTACTGGCCGTCGCGCGGCATCGCAGCTTTCGTGCCGCCGCGAACGAGCTGGGTGTGTCGACGTCGGCGTTGAGCCATAGCGTGGCGGCGCTGGAGGCGCGCATCGGCGTGCGGCTCTTTAATCGGACGACGCGCAGCGTGTCGCTGTCGGAAGCGGGCGCGCAGTTCGTCGACAGCGTGGCGCCCGCGCTGTCGAGTATCCGCGTCGCGCTCGAACAGGCGGGCAGCTTCCGCGACACGCCGAGCGGCACGCTGCGCATCAACACGTCGGTGGGCGCCGCGCATCAGGCCATGCCCGTGTTCATCGCGTTCCTGCAACGCTATCCGGAGATGAAGCTCGACATCGTCACGGAAGGCAGGCTGATCGATATCGTCGTCGAAGGGTTCGATGCGGGCATTCGTCTCGCCGACACGGTGCCGCAGGACATGATCGCCGTGCCGTTCGGCGACAAGCAGCGCTTCTGCGTGGTCGGCAGCCCGGCGTATTTCGCGCGGCACGCGCCGCCGCGCACGCCCGCCGATCTGAACCAGCACCGCTGCATCCGCACGCGCATGCCGAGCGGCGCGATCTATCAGTGGGAATTCGAGCGGCACGGCGAAACGGTGCGGATCGACGGCAAGGGCGCGCTGACGCTCGACGAGCCGGGCCTGATGCTGGCCGCCGCGCGCGCCGGGCTCGGTCTCACCTACCTGACCGAGTGGACGCTCGCCGCCGATCTCGCCGCGGGTACGCTCGTGCGCGTGCTCGACGACTGGCTGCCGCCGCTCGACGGCCTGTGCCTCTACTATCCGGGGCGCCGGCACGTGCCCGCCGGCTTGCGCGCGCTGATCGAGACGATCCGCGAATGGGCGGACCTGCAGCGCGCCGATCCCGTCCGGCAGCCCGCCCCGAAGACGCGGCCGGCGTCCCGTGCGGCGCCTTCCGCGCGAAAGCCGAAAACCGTAAGATCGGGCGCAACGGCAAAGGACATGAAAAAAAGCTGACAACGCATGTCGATTTGCGCCGCCGCCAACCGTCGTATCAGAGAAAGCGCCGCCGCGAGCGTGCGGATTCAAAAACTTCGTTCAAGGAGAAAGACGATGCGAGTGATGGTGATCGTGAAAGCGACGGCCGAATCGGAAGCGGGCAAGATGCCGACGGAAGCACTGCTGACGGCGATGGGCAACTACAACGAAGAACTGGTCAAGGCGGGCATCATGCAGGCGGGCGAAGGCCTGCATCCGAGTTCGAAAGGCAAGCGGGTGCGTTTTTCGGGCGCGCAGCGCACGGTGATCGACGGTCCGTTCGCTGAGACGAAAGAACTGATCGCTGGCTTCTGGCTGTGGGAAGTGAAGTCGATGGAGGAAGCGGTCGAATGGGTGCGGCGCTGCCCGAATCCGATGGAAAGCGACTCGGAAATCGAAATTCGCCAGGTGTTCTCGCCGGAAGACTTCGGCGATGAATTCACCCCCGAAGCGCGCGAGCAGGAAGAACGCCTGCGCGCGGAAATCGCGCAACAGGCGAACAAGTCGAAGTAAGCGCTACCGCGCTGCGCCGCGCCCAGTCAGGGCTCAGCGCGTACGCAGCGCGTCGACGATATTCATGCGCGCCGCGCGCATGGCGGGCAGAAAACCACCTACCAGCCCCATCGTCATCGAAAACGCGAGTGTCTTCGCGACGATCGCGGGCGTCAGGATGAAGCGGAACGACAGGTCCGCGAAGGTCTGGAAGTTGGTCGTCGAAAACGACGCGAACTGCATGAACGCCGCGCAGCCAAGGCCCGCCAGCCCGCCGACGAGCCCAAGCAGCATCGCCTCGATCAGGAATGCCGCCAGCACGTTCGCGCGCTGAAAGCCGAGCGCGCGCAGCGTGCCGATTTCCGCTACGCGATTGGCCACCGACGCATACATCGTGATCATTGCGCCGATCATCGCGGCAATCGAAAAGATCATCGACAGCGTGAAGCCGAGAATATTGAGGAACGTGGACAGCGCCTTCGACTGGTCGCTGTAGAACGTCTGCTCGCGCTTGGCTTCGTCGGCGAGACGCGGGTCGACGTCGATGTCGCTCCTGAAGCGCTCGAACTGGTCGGGCTGCGCGAGCCGCACCACCATCGACGAATAGCTGCTGCGCCTGAACGACTGCATCAGCTGATCGACGTCGCCCCAGATTTCCGAGTCGAAGCCGCTGCCGCCGGCGTCGAACGTGCCGACCACGGTCCAGTCTCGCTGGGCGAAATGCAGATGCTCGCCGAGTTGCGTGCCGCTGAAACCTTTCGCGACGCTGCTGCCCACCACGATTTCCGACGAGCCCGGGCTGAACATGCGCCCGGACGCGAGCTTCACTTGTGGCCGCAAGCTCATGCCCGCAGGCGACACGCCGCGGATCACGACGTTCGACGGCTTGCCCGAGCTGCGCTTGGCGAGCGAAATCAGCACGACGGATTCCTTCGACGCCATGCGCCGGCCGTCGCCGCCCATCGCGACGACGGGATGCGTTTCGATCACGTTGGCCTGCGCACGGTCGATCGCGCTCTGCACTTCCGTTTCCGCGCCCTTGCGAATCACCACGACGTTGTCCTGTTCGCCCGTCGATACGAGCGTTTTCTTCAGCCCCGCGTCGAGCATCAGCACCGTCGCGAACACGAACACCACGAGCGCGAGGCCGCCCGCCGTGAGCGCCGTGGTCAGACGGCGTGTCCACAGGTTGCGGGCGATGTACGAGAGAGGAATGGCCACGATGAGTTTGCCTGCTGTGCTTGTCCGCTGTGCTTGTCCGCTGTCTTTGTCCGCCGTCTTTGTCCACTGCGCTAGCCGATGGCTCGCAGGCCTTCGACGATCCGCACGCGCGCAGCCTGCATCGCGGGAATGATCGCGGCGGCCAGCCCAACGACGAGCGCGCAGGCCGCCTGCTGCACCAGCGTATCGTGCGACACGGCGAACACCGGGAACACGCCGCCCGTCGCCTGCTTGAAAAAGCGCGCGGCGGGCGGCGTCGCGAGCATGCCGAGCGCGCCGCCGACGGCGCAGATCGTCAGCGACTCGCCGAACATCAGCAGCCCGAGAAAGCCCGGCCCGAAGCCGAGCGCCTTGAGCGTCGCGTATTCGACGGTGCGCTCGCGCGCGCTCATCGCCATTGCGTTCGCCATCACGGCCATGATGATGACGATCACCACGTACGACACCAGTTCGATGGCGGCGATGATCTGGTTCGACATCGCGACGAAGCCGAGCTGGAACGCCTGTTCGGTTTCCGTCAGCGTCTCGGCGAGCGAGTTCTTGAACACGTTGTCGATGTTGCGCGAGACGGACGCGGCGTCGTCGGGATTCGCAATGCCGACCACGTATACGCCGACCTGGTCCGCGCGCCGCCCCGGCATCTTGCGCACGCTTTCGTTCAGATAGTCCCAATGAAAAATCAGCTGGCGCGTGATCGTCGATTCGTCCTTGCCGTCGAGGATGCCGCGCACGACGAATTCCCACGTGCCCGGATAAATCGTGCCCTTGATGGGAATCACATCGCCGACCGTGAAGCCGAACGCGTTCGCCAGTTGCCGGCCGATCAGGCAGCCTTTTCGGTCGCGTTCGTAATCGGCGCGTTGCTGCGCGGGCAAGATGAATTCGGGGTAGAGGTCGAGATAGTTGTCCGACACCGCGAATTGCGCGAAGAAGTTTTTCGGCTCGCGATAAATGCCGCCGAACCAGCTCGACCGTGCGACCATCGTCACGCCGTCCACGCCGCGAATGCGGTTCTCGTACGAAAGCGGCAACGGAAACGCGAGCGAGATGGCATTGCGCGTGACGAGCCGCGCGTTCGACGCGGCCGCCGCGCCCGCGTACCACGCGTCGACCACCGTATGCAGCAGCCCGAACGCGAGCACGGCGATCATCAGGCCGAATACCGTCAGCGCCGTGCGCAGCTTGTGGCGCAGCGCGTTGCGCGTGATGAGCTTCAGCAGGTACATGGCGATTCGTCGCCGGATCGGCTAGCGGGCCGCGCCATCGATCAGCTCTCCCTTTTCCAGATGCACGAGCGCCCGCGCCGCGCCCGCCGCGTGCGCGTCGTGCGTGACCATGATGATCGTCTTGCCCAGCTCGCGGTTCAGGCGCTGCATCATCGCGAGCACTTCTTCGGCGGACGCGCGGTCGAGGTCGCCCGTGGGTTCGTCGGCGACGATCAGCGTCGGATCGGTGATCAGCGCGCGCGCAATCGCGACGCGCTGCTGCTGTCCGCCCGACAGTTCCGAAGGGTAATGGTGCGCGCGATTGCCGAGATTCACCATGTCGAGCACGAGTTCGACGCGCTCGCGGCGCTCCTTGCGCGTGAGACGCGTGAGCATCAGCGGCAGCTCGATGTTTTCGAACGCCGTCAGCACGGGCATCAGGTTGTAGAACTGGAAGATGAAGCCGACGTGCGCCGCGCGCCATTGCGCGAGCGCCGACTCCGACAGCCGCGTGATATCCAGCCCGCCGACGCGCAGCTCGCCGCCGTCAGGCCGGTCGATGCCCGCAATCAGATTGAGCAGCGTGCTTTTGCCCGAGCCCGACGGCCCCATCAGCGCGATGAAATCGCCTTCGCCGATGGTCAGCGTGATATCGGACAGCACGGGCACGGTCTGCACGCCGCGCCGGTACGACTTGACGAGGTGCCGGATCTCGACGAGGGGCGCGAGGCGGTTCGGTTCGCTCACTGCTTTTTCGCCACGGTGACGTTGGCGCCGTCCTTCACGCGCTCGCCCGGCGCGCGCACCAGCACGTCGCCGGGACGCACGCCGCTCACCGCGATCAGGTCGCCGAGCGTGGCGCCCGTCGTGACGGGCACTTCATGCACCGTGTCGTCCTTCACGACGAACACGACCTTGCGCCCGTCGCGCGCGACGATGGCCGCGGGCTGCACGGCGACGACCGGCTGACGGTCCTGCTGCGAAACGGGCTTCGACAGAAACGCGATCTTCGCGCTCATGTCGGGCAGCACGCGCTCGTCGCGATCGACAAAGCGCACCTTGACGAGCACCGTCGCCTTCGAGCGATCGACGGTCGGCACGATGCGCGACACGCTGCCCGCAAAGCGCATGTCGGGCAGCGCGTCGAGCTGGATTTCGCACGGCGCGTTGACGGCGATCTTCGCGATGTTCGACTCGGCAACGTCGGCTTCGACTTCGAGCGTGTCCATGTCGGCGATGGTCACGACGGCGCCCTTGCTGTCGGAGGCTTGCGAAAACGGCGTGATGTTGTCGCCGACGTTCGCGTGCTTTTCGATCACCACGCCGTCGAACGGCGCGCGGATCACGGTCTGATCGACGGCGACCTGGGCGGCCTGCGCGTTGGCCTGCGCCGCGACGATGGCGGCGCGGCTGTTGTCGATCGACGCAACGGCCTTGTCGTAGCGCGCGAGATCGGCGTCGTATTGCGTTGCGGGTATCGCGCCGTTCGGGGCGAGGATTTTCGAGCGGCGCAGATTGATTTCGGCGTTCTGCAATTCCGCCCGCTGCAGCGCGAGGTTCGCCTGCGCGACCTTGATCTGCGCCTTGGCCTGCGCGAGCGACGCCTCGACGTCATTGCTCTCGATGCGCGCGATCACTTCGTCTTTCTTGACGCGCGTGCCTTCCAGCACGCCGAGCCATTCGAGCCGCCCTTGCGCCTTCGACGACACGGCTGCCTTGCGCTGCGGCACGACGTAGCCCGTCGCATTCAGCAACGTATAGGCTTGCGACGGATACGCCGACACCACGGTCGTGGTCTCGACGGCTTGCGGGCCGGCCAGCTTCAGGCCGGCGACGGTCACGCCGATGAGGATCAGCGCGAGCGCCCCGTAGCCGATCCAGTTGCGCCGGCGGCCCTTCGTGGCGATGGCCGGCCGGTCGATTTTCAGCCGATTCAGATCGTGGTCTGCCAATTTTTTATATCGTCGCCGGGTGACGGACGCGGTGCGCTTGCGGCGTGCATGCAGCCGGCTCGCGGCCCGCGTCGTCATGCCGGCTACCTGTATGTAGACGGGTCCACAGTATAGCGCCGCATCCCGGGCCCGCCGCCATCGCGAAAAGGCCGCGCGCGGCTCGCTGAAGTGCTGGTTGAAGTGCTCACTCAGGTGCTTCGCAACGACTTTCGACAGCGCCTTGCCGACGCGCATCGTCGGCGTTTGCATTCCGTCTGCCTGTTTGCGGAATCGATGTTAGGGTGACGCGCTATTGGCAGCGGCTCATGCCGCTGCGCAACCGTCTCTTCTTCCTTGCGGCCTGCGAAGCCTGGCGCGCCGGACCGGCCGCGCGCGGGCCCACGCACGCCGCTCATTCATCGCTCATTTACGACTAACGAAATGAACTTCGATAACAACGTTTCGGACAATCCAGCAGACGTCGCCGGCGCCGCGTCGTCGCCCTTGCGCGCATGGCTCGCGGTGGCGTCGGTGACGATCGGCGCGTTCGCCTTCGTCACGACCGAGTTTCTGCCCGTCGGCCTGTTGCCCGACGTCGCGCAAACCTTCGGCGTCCTGCCGGGCACGGCTGGCCTGATGGTGACGATTCCCGGCATCATGGCCGCGCTTTCCGCGCCGGGCCTGATGCTGGGCGCGGGCCGCATCGACCGGCGGCTGATCCTGATCGTGCTGTCCGTCGCGCTGCTCGCGTCGAACCTGCTGTCGGCGTTTGCGCCGTCGTTCGCGGTCATGCTGGCGGGCCGCGCGCTGCTCGGCGCGGCGCTCGGCGGCTTCTGGACACTGGCGCTCGCCGCCGCGGGCCGGCTCGTGAAAGCGCACGAGGCGCCGCGCGCGACGGCGATGATCCTCGCCGGCGTCACCTGCGCGACGGTGATCGGCGTGCCGCTCGGCACGTTCATTGCGGATCTCGCTTCGTGGCGGCGCGTTCGTTCATCGCGACGGCGGTCCTCGTGACCGTCGCGCTGGTTTTGCAGATCGCGCTGCTGCGTCGCTGCCGTCGAAAGCGGCCCTGCGTTTCGCCGATCTCGCAACGCTCGTGCGCCGCCCCTTTCCGCGCAAGAGCCTGTTGATGGTGGCGCTGATATTCGGCGCGCACTTCTCGTCGTACACCTACATCGCGCCGTTTTTGCAGGACGCGCATTTCGGCGCGTCGACGATTACGGCAGTGCTGCTCGGCTTCGGCATCATCGGCTTCTTCTCGAACTTCGTCGTGTCGACGTTCGTCGCGCGCAAGCTCAAGGCGTCGCTCGCGGGCGCGACACTGCTGCTGATGTTCGCGCTGCTGTCGCTGCCGCTGCTTGCGCATCTGGCGCCCGTCGTGATGGCCGTCGTGCTGGTCTGGGGCGTCGCGTTCGGCGCGATTCCGCTGTGCGTGAGCATCTGGATGCAGGAAGCATCGCCCGATCTGCCCGAAGCGGGCTCGGCGATGTTCGTCGGCATCGTGCAGGTGGCGATTGCCGTGGGCTCGTCGGTGGGAGGCGCGATCGTCGATCATGCGGGCATTCCCGTCGATTTCCGGTTCGGCAGCGTGCTCGCGGTGCTCGGCCTCGTCACGCTGGCGAGCTTCCGCTCGCGCGGTCCGCGTGCCGTGCCTGAAAAGGCCGTCGAGGCGCGGGACGCTCAGACGGAGTGCGTTTAAGGCCAGGGTTCAAGCCCTCGGTAAGCGCACCATCGCGCGTGAGGCCCCTGCGCGCCTCACGTGCGCCCTCGATTACTTTCTCTTGAACGCTGCGTGCGCTCGCCGCCGAACTGGCTACTGAGCGCGCCGTCGCGATCCTTTCGTTCGACTGCCACGTCGCCATTCGGTCTCGCGTTGCCGAGCCTGACATCGTGACCGCGATCGCGGTGCGTGACACGCGCCGCGAAGTCCGCCGCTGTCGTTCGTGCATCACATCTCGCCCCATGCGCACGCCGCTCGAACGATGGGACAAGACACCCGCCTGTTTTTCATAACTCCACATTTCATAGTAACACGTATCGCAGCCTCTCACCCACGCGTACGCGCGCTTTTCTCGGCATGCATATACGATTTCACGAACACATAAATCCATTCGATCGAGGCACATCAACTTGACACTATGTTTTTCATAGTTATATGCTGCCCGTATTGCAGCGATGCATGAGACGTCATGCGTCGTCCGATCAAGGTAGCCCGGCGCCGACTGCGGAACGCGAACGAAGCGCGTTCGCACCCTTTTCGAATGGAGATATGAAATGTCCAACCCTGTTTATCGCGCGGAGCGCACCGGCCTGCTGCTGGTCGATCCCTACAACGACTTTCTGTCCGAAGGCGGCAAGATCTTTCCGATGATCAACGAGATCGCCACCCATGTCCGGCTGCTCGACAATCTGCGCGCCACCGTCGCGGCCGCGCGCAAGGCCGGCATTCAGGTTTTCTACGTGCCGCATCGTCGCTGGCAGCCGGGCGATTACGACAACTGGGATCATCCGAATCCCACGCAACGGCTCATCCAGAAGCGTCAAAGCTTTGCCAAGGGCACGTGGGGCGGCGAATGGCATCCCGAGTTCGTGCCGCAGGAAGGCGACATCGTCGTGGCGGAACACTGGGCTCAAAGCGGCTTCGCGAATACCGATCTCGATTTCCAGCTGAAGCAGCAAGGCATCACGCATGTGATCGCCGTCGGCCTGCTCGCCAACACGTGCATCGAATCGACGGCCCGTTTCGCGATGGAACTCGGCTACCACGTGACGCTCGTGCGCGACGCGACGGCCGCGTTCAGCGCGGACATGATGCGCGCCGCGCACGATCTGAACGGCCCGACCTTCGCGCACGACATTCTCACGACGGACGCGCTGATCGCCGCGCTGCCCCAGGCGCAGGTCGCCGCGCAAGACAACGCCCAAGGAGACGCGGCATGAAGCTCACTGGCAATCTGCTGATCGGCGCGCATGAAGTGACGGCCACGGCTGGCACGATGAAGGCGCTGAACCCCGCGACCAACGCGCAGATCGAACCGTCGTTCGCATTCGGCGCAACCGCGGAAGTCGAACGCGCAGCGCGACTCGCCGACGATGCCTTCGACAGCTACAACCACACGTCGCTCGACGCGCGCGCCGCGTTTCTCGAACGCATCGCCGATGGGCTCGATGCCGTCGCGCCCGAACTGGCGCAGCGCGCATCGCTGGAAACCGGCTTGCCCGCCGCGCAGCTCGAAGCCGAAACCGCGAAGGCGGCAACCCAGTTCCGCCAGTTCGCCGACGTCGTGCGCCAAGGGCGCTTTCGTCAGGCCACGATCGATCCCGCACAGCCCGAGCGTCAGCCGCGTGCGCGCATGGATCACCGGATGCAGAAAATCGCCCTCGGCCCCGTCGCGATCTTCGGCGCGAGCAACTTCCCGATTTCCTACTCGGTCGCGGGCGGCGATACCGCGTCGGCGCTCGCCGCAGGCGCGCCCGTCATCGTCAAGGCGCACAATGCGCATCCGGGCGCCTCGGAAATCATGGCGCGCGTCATCCAGCAGGCCGTCAAGGACGCCGGACTGCACGAAGGCGTGTTCTCGATGCTGCGCGGCGGCGGCAATGAAATCGGCGAGGCGCTCGTCGATCATCCGCTGATCAAGGGCGTGACGTTCACGGGTTCGGAAGCGGGCGGCATGGCGCTGTTCCGGCGCGCGCAGCAACGTCCCGATCCGATTCCCGTGTTCACTGAAATGACGAGCGTCAATCCCACCTTCGTGCTGCCCGCGGCGCTCGCGGCGCGCGGCGGTCCGATCGGCGACGGCTTCGGCGAGCGCATGCTGGTCAACGTCGGGCAAGCCTGCCTGAAACCCGCGATCCTGCTCGCGATCGACGGCCCCGGCTACGCGGCATTGAAGCAGGCGCTGACGGCCCGCGTCGAAGCGATGCACGCGCGCACGATGCTGACGCCCGGCATCTGGAAGTCGTATGGCGACAACCTCGCGCGGCGCGAAAGCGCGGGCGCGCAGCGCATCGCCGCGGGCGGCAAGGCGGAAGGCGCACTGGACGGTCAGGCCGTGCTGCTCGAAGTGGACGGCGCGCGCATGCTCGCCGAACCGTCGCTGTCGGAGGAAGTGTTCGGCCCGGCCGCGCTGCTCGTGCGTGTGCAGGACGTCGAGCAACTGCTGGCGCTCGCCAAGCAGTTCCGCGGTCAGCTGTCGGCGACGCTGCAGATCGATGCCGCCGACCACGCGCTGGCCGCCCGCCTCGTGCCCGTGCTCGAACGACGCACGGGACGCATCGTCGTCAATGCGTTCGCGCATCCGCAGGAGGTGTCGCATGCATCGATCCACGGCGGCCCGTTCCCCGCGACGTCGGATAGTCGCTTCACGTCGGTCGGCATGACGGCAATCGAGCGCTTTTTGCGCCCGGTCTGCTATCAGGGCTTTCCGGACGCGCTGCTGCCGGAGGCGTTGAAGCACGACAATCCGCGCGGACTGTGGCGTCTGACGGACGGTGAACTGTCGAAAGCCTGACGCGCCAGGCCGTTAGCCCGTCGCATCGAGCCTGCGCGCGCTCCGGCGCGCGCAGGCTTTTTTGCGTTCTGAAACCGCGCCAGAACAGGCCATCGCCCCACTCATTTTCTCCTCATTCGTGCCACGCATGATGTCGTCACAGCAGCACACGACCTCGCGTCGGCGCTGAACACAGCGACACGACGCTTCACGGAATCAGGAGCCATGATGGACTTCCACCCGCCCTTCCTCATCTTCTGCGCGCTTGGCGCGAGCGTCATGATCATTTCCATCGTGCTCGCGATCGTCGCGGAAAAAGTCGACAACTGGCTCGATCGGCAAACGCAGGCATGCACCCGCCGCCGCGCGGATGTCCCTCGTCATGCCGAGGTGTCGCATCTGCTGTGAGAGCGCGCCGCGCACCGCCAACCGAGCCTGAAGGTGTCGAACACGATCACTTCATGATGCTTCGTGAGCTGCGCGAGAAAAGCGGCGTCCCAATTGGAGATCGTCGCGCGAAACCCTGTCTGCATCACGCGACACGCTGAAGCTGCGGGACGTGACCGTGGTCGGCTGGTCGATGGGCGGCGCGATCGCGGCGCACTCGCGATCGATCATCCCGCGAACGTGCAGCGCATCGTGCTGATGAGCGCGCCCGCACCCGGACGGCTCGGCGTGCCCGTCGCGCCGGGCGTCGAAGCCACGCTGTCGGGCAGTCCGGGCACGACCTTCGGCGACGTGATGAAAGTCCTGTTCCCGCCGACCGCCGTTCGGGCAGGCGCCGAATGCTTCCGCAACAACATGTTCACACCCGCCGATTACGCGTCGCCCGCCATTCCGTCCAGCGTGACGGCACGACAATCGGCGCTGCTGCGCGCATGGGCGCACGACGACGCAGCCGCCCAGGCGCTGCGCACCACCCATGTCGACGCGCTGGTCCTGGCGGGCGACGACGACGCGGCCCTGTCGACGCAAAACGCCCAGGCGCCCATATACACGCTGCCCGGTGCGCAGCAGTTGACGATTCGCGCGGCGGGCCACGCGATGATGTACCGGTATCCCGATGCGCTGGCAGCGGCGATCAACCGCTTCATCGCGCAATCGCCGGCGCGGCAGGTGGCGGAAACGGCGGACTGATTCCCGCCGGATGCTTGCGCTTTCGATGCCGCTTTCGATGCCGCTTGCGGCAGCGGTCTCGCGTGTGCCGCGCGCCATGCTGCATCGCGATGCATCGCCCTGCGTCGCGCCTGAGCCCGTGCCATACTTGCGGCTCGTCCCGGCACGCCATCCAACATAATGATCGCCCCTTCCGCTTCCATCGGCTTCAACCTCAATCCGCTCGACCGCCGCTCCGAACAACGCAACGACGAGTCCTTCATCGCGCGTCTGCGTGACGATCGCGCGGCCCGCTTTCTCGTATTCGACGGCGACGTCCCCCTGCTCAAGCGCGGCGAAAGGCACGATGCGTGGTTTCTCGCCGACGAAGCGGCCGCCTTCGGCGCGCCGCTGCAGAGCGTGTTTCTCGGCGTGGAGCGCGACGGCAGCGGGCGCTTCGCGCTCGGCTTCGCGGCGGGCCTCATGGAAGCGAAACGTCCAGCCGACAGCCAGCCCCACGACAAGCCGTTCGATCGCATCGATCTGCGCTCGATCGCGCTGCAAGGCCTCGTCGAGGAAGCGCTGCTTGGCGTGCTAGGCGAGGCCAAATCGATGCTCGACTGGCACAGGCGCCACCGTTTCTGCGCGAACTGCGGCGCGCCCAGCCGACCGGTCGCAGCGGGCTGGCAGCGTGCGTGCGATGCATGCGGCGCGCGCCATTTTCCGCGCGTGGACCCGGTCGTCATCATGCTGGCGATCGACGGCGAGCGGTGCCTGCTTGGACGCCAGCGCCAGTTCGCGCCGGGCATGTACTCGGCGCTCGCGGGTTTCGTGGAGCCGGGCGAAACCGTCGAAGACGCCGTGCGCCGCGAAGTGCTCGAAGAAGCGCGCGTGACGTGCGCGGGCGTCGTCTATTTCGCGTCGCAGCCGTGGCCGTTTCCTTCGTCGCTGATGATCGGCTGCTTCGCGAAGGCGAGCGACACGGAAATCGTGATCGACGAGACGGAACTCGAAGACGCGCGCTGGTTCAGCCGCGCCGAAGTCGCGGCGATGCTCGCGGGCACGCACCCGGACGCACTGTCGGCACCGAAGCCGTTCGCGATCGCGCACCATCTGCTGCGCGCGTATGTCGAGCATGGCGCGGCCGTGTTGAACGGCTGACACGTCGCGTCAGCGGCCGCAGCGTGACCTCATCGCGCACATACATTGCGGCCGATTTCCTCAACTGACCGAGGCGTCTGCGCGCCGCCCTGGCGTTCGCGCAGGCGGCGCGTCGTCAATGCGTCCGGACGCATTCCGCCCGCCGTCCGCGTCTCCTACCTGTACGCGAACCTTCACACGAATGAACAACCGCTCGATGCTGATGCATAGCCGCGGTCAACGCGCCAGCCACTAGCAATAGTTCTGCCAGAAACACCGACTGCGGCGACGCGATATGCGTGCTAACGCACACTACGTTCGCGCTATGCACGCTAATATTTCGTGGATCAACTTCCATGCGCGCCTGCCGTCTCGCGCGCGGTGTCTTCTGCGGCGAATTGCGCCGCCCGGTGGTCACCTATGCGCATGCAAGCCGTCCAATACGTGCTGGTTGTCGCCTGTGGGTGCGCTCCCGTCATCGACGCCAGCGCCGCCGATGCAATCGGCGTCGTCAAAACCGTCAAAGGCGCTGTTCATATCGAGCGCGCCGGGCAAAACGTCAACGTGGCTGTCGGCAGCGAAGTGCTCCCCAACGACCGCATCGTGACGGGACCGGAATCTTCCGTCGGCATCACGCTGCGCGACAACACGCTGCTCACCGAGGGCTCCAGTTCCACGCTCGAACTGAACCGCTTCGCATTCGACACCACCACGCACGACGGCGCGTTCGACGCCACGATCCGGCACGGGTCGCTCGCCGTGGTCGACGGCAAGCTTGCGAAGGCGCACCCCGAAGCGGTGCGCTTCAGCACGCCCACCACCACGCTCGGCGTGCGCGGCACCGAATTCATCATCGAGGTCGGCGGCAACGGGGAGAACGCGCGTTGATGGCCGCGGCGCGCACGTGCCGGCTGAAATGGGGCGCCGTGTGTGCCGCGCTCGCATGCGCGGCGGGATGCTCGACGCCCGACAAGGTCACACTGCTGCCCGACGCGGACGGCACGGTCGGCTCGCTGGTCGTGCGCAGCGGCAACAAGACGCAAGTGATCGACAAGCCCTACGCGACGGCGCAAATCAAGTCCGGCGGCGACATCGAACAGACGGTGAGCAGCCAGGCGAATGTCGATGCGCAATATGGCACGCTGCTTGCCGCACAGCCGCCGCGGCCGAGAACGTTCACGATCAACTTCCTGTTCGACTCCGCAACCGAACTCGCGCCGCAATCGACGGCCACGGTCCAGCAACTGAAGGCCGCCCTCGCGAGCTGGCCCGCGCCGCATCTTACCGTCGTCGGACATACCGATCTTGCGGGCTCGCAGGAATATGACGACAAGCTGTCGATGCAGCGCGCGCAGACCGTCAAGGCGTTCCTGGTCAAGGCGGGCATCCCGGCGAAGGAAATCGAAACAGCCGGGCGCGGCAAGCGCGAGCCGCTCGTGCACACGGCGGACGGCGTCCCTAATCAGATGAACCGGCGCGTTGTCATTACAATTCAATGATCGGCGCGCTTCGCCACCGCGCCTAGGTTGGACAATGCCGTGTTGCACATCGCTGTGCTGCACACGCCGCGTTGCACTTTGCCGCGTTGCACTTTTGATTAGCCGCCGCCGACATGAAACGCTTCTGCGACTCATGGGTCACTCTGATCAGGAAGCTGCTGCGAGCCGGTCAGGGCCGCCCCGTCGCGCTCGTCGTGCTGTTGGGTCTAAGCTTCGTGAATCTTTGCAGCGAATGGCCCGGCAATCTCCCGCGTCCGCCGCTGCTCGACACGGTGGAAAACATCGTGCCCGATTCGTTCGGGACCGCGCGGCAGTTGCTGTTCGATCACTATCAGCGCCGTTATCCGCGCGTGCCGTCCTCGCAGCCAGTCACGATCGTCGCGATCGACGACAAGACGCTCGCAGCCGTCGGTCAATGGCCGTGGCCGCGCAACCGGCTCGCGAACCTCGTCGATGCCATCGCAGCGCAAAAGCCGCTCGCGATCGGGCTCGACCTCTACATGCCCGAAGCCGATCAGACCTCGCCCGACAAGGTGGCCGACAATCTGCCCGCTTCCGCTGCGGCGCTTGCAACCGGCTTGCGAGCCTTGCCGAGCCACGAAGCGATTCTCGCCGACGCATTGCGCGCCACGCCTTCCGTGCTTGGCGCGGCGGCCGTCGAACACGCCGCGTTCGATACCAGCACCGACCTGCGCAGCGCGCCCATTCTCGTGCACGGCCTCGATCCCATCGACAGGGTCAAGCGCTACCGCTACGTGCTGGCGAGCCTGCCCGAATTGCAGGCCGCCGCGCACGGCCAGGCGATGCTGAACGTCGCGCTCGAAGAAGGCACGGTGCGGCGCATTCCGCTGATCCTCGGTCTCGGCGACAAGCTGGTGCCGTGCATGCCGATCGAAATGCTGCGTGTGGTCACGCGGGCGGCGGCCGTCGACGTCTTTTCGGATGCGACGGGCGTGCAGGCCGTGGGCGTCGCCGACGTGCGCGTGCCGACGCAGCCCGACGGCGACATCCTGCTGCATGTCGCGTCGATTCGCGACACGCAGCAGCGCTACGTGTCCGCGCGCGACGTCCTGCAAGGCAAAGTGGACGCGGACCGCTTTCGCAACAAGATGGTGCTCGTCGGCTTGACGGGCACGGGTCTCACCGACATGCGCACGACCGCGCTGGGCGAACTCGTGCCGGGCATCGAAATTCAGGCGCAGATCATCGAGACGATTTTCGACGGACGCTTCCTGCAGCGGCCGGTGTGGGTCAAGTGGGCAGAGACCGCGTTCGTGCTGGCGTTCGGCCTGTTGATCATCTGGTATCTGCCGCACTGCGATTCGCGCTTCGCGGCGTTCGTGCGGGCCGTGTCCAGGGCGACGGCCATCATCGGCATCGTCCTCAACCTGATGCTGTTCGCGAGCTGCCTGCTCGTATTCCGCTACTTCGGCTTGCTCATCGACGCCACGGCGATTTTCATCATTCTGTCGGCTGTGATGGGCTGCTTCTTCACGCATGCGCTGCTCGACCTCAGCGCGCAGCCCAAGCGCGATGTCCCGTTCGACACGCCCGCGCCCGCCCGCGCATCTGCTCAAGCCGATGAACCGCACGCGAACGCGCCGCCCGCGCAAACGACGCCGTCCGGGCCCGTCCAGCGCACGGAATGAGTCGCGGAGGCCCGCAACGGCGCACTCCGCGACGGATCTGCGGCCTTCAGCGATCGAGCGGTTCGTCGAGCACAGCCATCGCGCGATGGCCTGATTCCGTGTGCGCCATTTCGTCGTCGCCGAAGCTCGCGGCGCTTTCGCTAGCCATGTTCACATGGCTCTCCTGCATGTACGACGCCTGCGCGACCTGTCCGCTTTGCGATGCGGGCGCACCGACGTCCGGCCGATACCACGGCGCGGGACCGTAACCGCTCGCGAATGCGGGCGTAGCGAGAGCCGCTGAGCTGGCGGCGAGCAAAAATGCGATGATCTTCACTTTCATAAGGACTCCAATTCAATAAGCAAACGATCGCATCCGCCATGCGGACGATGTCCGTGGCGGAGCATCACGTTCGAAGTTGATGGGAACGATGTGAACGGGCCGCGCGGCGCGTTCACGACCGAACTCAGGCAGGCTCAGGCGAACAACACTTTCTCGGAGTGTGAGCAATGCTGCTGGCGCGGCGACCCGCTGATGAACGGGTCGCCGTTGTGCCCGCGGCTATCGATGCACGACATGTGCCAACGATGGCCGGCGCGTTGCACGCCGGCTTCGGATGCCTGAAAACAAAGGAGATCGCGTGCGGGCGGCAACGCCCCTGCCGCATGCGCGAGCCGCGCCCCTGTCGGTGCCTGGCCGACGTTGTTCGCCTCGGTGTGCGCCGCCGCCCAACACAGCGGACCGGCTAACTTTTATTGCGGCTCATACCATGAGTACGTCGCGAGCGTGCTCACGGGCGGATCGCCGACCTGCAGCGTAACGTCGCGATGCGAGATCAGTTCGATGCTGCGTAAATCGCCCATATATTGCCGCACGTCGCCGTTGTCGTTGATGTAGGCGACCACATTGCCTGTCACGCCCGCCACATTCGTTCGCGACAGCGTTTGGCCCCAGATGTCGAAGAACTGCCCGAGCGTGAAAGTCTTCAGGTTCGGCGTTTCGATGTGGATGATGCCCGTCGAGTCGTGCGTGTGCATCTCGTAGTTGCACTGCGACAGAATGCCGACGTTCGCGGGCAACGCGAGCCACTGGCCGTTCGCAATGATCGCGAGGTGCGGATGCACGTGATAGAGCTCGGCCATTCCCGGCGCGCAGATCAGCCCGTCAACGCCCGCGCCCGTGCCGCCCGACGACGTGTTCCCGTTCGCCCAGTGCAGCGTGCCGACCGTGCCGCCGAAATTGAGCGCCACCAGCTTCGGATCGAAAGACGGCGGATCGGTCCACGCGAAGGTCGGAATCTGTCCGAGCGGCGAGCCGACCTGGATCGTCACCTCGCCATGCGCGGGCAGCGCCAGGGCGGCGGGGTCCCCCGTGTATTGCGTGAGCTGGCCACCGTTGTTCACGTAGATCGCGACGGGCAGGCCCGTCAGGCCGGCCACATTCGATGTCGACAGTGGCTGGCCCCAGACCGCAAAGAACTGACCGAGCGTATACGACGCGCCCGAACTGGCGTCCATGCGGATCTTGCCTGACTCGTCGTCCGTATGAACGGGATACGCGCAACCCGTCTGCGCGGCCATCGTCGGTGCGACCGTGCCGATGTTCGCAGGCAGCGCGAGCGGCTTGCCATTCAGCGTGATAGTCAGATGCGAGTAGGTGTACGTGTTGCCGCGTGCGCCGCAATTCAGCCCGCTCACGGCCTGCCCGTTGCCGCCCGTTTGCGTCGATCCCGCGGGCCAGTGTTCGTCGCCGACCTGCGTGCCGTCAGCGAGAGGCGTTGCGGCCGCCAAGGTCGGCGCGCCGCCCGAACTCGCGCTCGGCGACCCCGGCGATGACCCTGACCCCGATCCGCCGCCGCCGCAACTTGCCAGCATCGAAATAGCGCCTACCGTGACGATCCTTGAAACGAGGCCGGTCGACATGTGGAACTCCGCGTGAACGTTGTTGGGCGATGCGCCGGCGCAATGCGCGGGTCATGGCATCGAAAACAGGGCAGCCCGCGTGAGGGGCGCGCGATCAACGCTTGTGTCGCGGACGGCCGACCCAGGTCTTGAGCCTTCGCATCACCGCCCAGAACGGCCCTTCGTGGGCAAGCGCGTTCGCCTGTGTATGCGGCATGCACTGCAAATCGTGCCAGTCGGTTTCCAGCGAGCGCGCGTGACCTGCTTCCGTGTAAGGCCACACCATCGCGCGCGCGCCCACGACTTGCGTGGAGGCGCCGCGTCCGGCACGCTCGAGATAGGCATTGATGGCCGATGCCTCGCGCTCGGCCGCTTCGCGTGAGGACGTGGCGACGAAGTCGTCGAGTCCTTCAAGATGAACACACCACAGGCGATCGTCCCGATCGTCATGCTCGTCCCAATGACTCTCGCGATCCGACGCGGCGCGTTCTCCACTCTCCGGCCGACCCGGTTGCGCTTGAATCGAAGACTTGTTCAACCTGCTGACATGAGTCATGAATGGCGCACCTGCTTCCCTGCGTTCGACAATGCGAGCCTCGATCGCCTCGATAAGCACACGGTCCATCTACGCTCAATACGCGTTGTGATGAAGCATGCCCTTGAAGATGGTTGCGAGGATGATTCTTACGTCCAGCCCGAAGGACCAGTTGCGAAGATAGTAGAGATCGTGTTCGACACGCCCTTCCATCTTTTCGAGGCGGTCCGTCTCGCCGCGAAATCCGTTGACCTGTGCCCAGCCCGTGATGCCAGGCTTGATGCGATAGCGATGGATATAACCCGACACGACGTGCTGATACTGGTCGTCGTGTTCGAGTGCATGCGGACGCGGGCCCACCACCGACATGTCGCCGCACAGCACGTTGAAGAATTGCGGCAGCTCATCCAGACTCGTGCGCCGCAAGAAACCGCCGACTCGGGTAATGCGCGGATCGTCGCGCTTCGCCTGTTCGAGCACGCCCGCCTTCTTTTCGTGCAGGCGCATCGTGCGGAACTTGTAGATCGTAAAGACGCGGCCATCGGCGCCCTTGCGCTGCTGCTTGAAGAAAACAGGACCACGCGAACTGAGCTTCACCGCGATCGCGCAAACGATCAGGATGGGTGAGATGGCGAGCAGCGCGCATAGCGCGAACAGTCGATCGAACAGATCTTTCTTCACCATCGCATTGGGCGGCAAGGGCGACGCGGCGAGATTGATCGTCGGCTGATCGAGCAGACTGCTGACGCTGCCTTCGAACAGCGCGAGTGCGCGCACGTCGGGCATGAAGCGGATGTTGATCAGATCATTGCGGAACTCGTCGACCAGTCTAAGGATCGCGCGCTCTTCCGTCAGCGGCAATGCAAGCCATACTTCGCCGATGTTCTGTTCGCGCACATAGCGCGCAAATTCCTTGTGTTCCGTGAAGGTCGGCACCCGCGCCTTGCAACCCGAGCCGCGCTGCAGGTCGTAGACCGCCCACGGCCGGAATCCGGATGCAGGCGCGCTGTCCATTTTTTGAATGATGTCGTTACAGTGGTCTCCGCACGCGGCGATGGCGACGCCCTGTAAATCGAGCCCCGCATTGCGCACCCTTCCCATCAGGCTATGAATGACGAGCCGGCTGACGATCAATCCGCTTCCCGACAGCGCCGTCCAGTAGACGAACCACAGTCGCGAAACAAGATCGATCCGATGCAGCGAGAACATCAAGGCCATCGCGCATCCCTGCACGATCAGCCAGCCTAACGCGATTTGCCCAGCCAGCAGGCGCTTCGAACGCCCGCGCCATGACGCATACACGCCGAACGCAGGAAATATCGCCAGCGAAAATGCCGCGGCGAATGCGACGAACGCCAGATAGAACCCGCGTTGCGACACGTCGTCGAAGCGGATTTGCGACGCGACCAGTGCGCCCGCGACGATCAACGCGACGTCGAGTAGTCTCGCCAGGAATCCCGTCAATGCTCGCATCCCAACACCTCTTTGACTACGTACATGTGCACTTTTTCTTTCGCCTTGGCGCGTCAGTTGCAGCGGCCATACTTGTCGTCGAAACGGACGATGTCGTCTTCTCCCAGATAGGCGCCCGATTGAACCTCGATGATCTGCAACGGCACGTGGCCGGGGTTCTCGAGACGGTGTTGCACGCCGATCGGAATGTAGGTCGACTGGTTCTCGGTGAGCAGGAACTGTTCGTCGCCCCGCGTCACGAGCGCCGTACCGCATACGACGATCCAATGCTCGGCGCGGTGATGGTGCATCTGCAGCGACAGCCGTCCACCTGGGCTCACGACAATCCGCTTCACCTGAAACCGCTCGCCGTGATCGATCGAATCGTAAAAGCCCCAGGGGCGCCGCACCTTGCGATGCGTGTCCGCCTCGGGTGATCTGGTTTCCCGGATGCGCGACACGAGACCCTTCACGTCCTGCACATGCGAGCGATCCGCCACGAGCACCGCGTCATCTGTTTCGACGACGACGAGGTTACTGGTCCCTACGCAAGCGACGAGCCTGCCCTGCGAACGAGCGTACGTCGACGTCGCGCCTTCGAGCAGCACGCGGCCATTGGCAACATTGCCGAATTCGTCCTTGTCCATCGCTTCCCACACGGCGTCCCACGAGCCGAGATCGGACCACCCCGCGACGAGCGGCACGACCACGCCCGCAAACGATGACCCGGGCTTGCCGAGTTGCTCCATCACGGCATAGTCGATCGAATCGGAAGGCGACTGCTCGAAGTCCGACGCGCCCGGCGCGATATGACCGTCGTCGCGTTTGCCGTTTGCGTAGGCCTGAATGCACGCTGCGTGCATGTCGGGTTGAAAGAGCTTCAACGCGGCAAGCCACACGGAAGCGCGCACCACGAACATCCCGCTATTCCACCAGTAGCCGCCCGACGCGACGTATTTCGCCGCAAGCTCGGCGGCGGGTTTTTCGACGAAGCGGTCGATACGATGCGCGCCGTCGTCAAGCCGCTCGCCAAGGCGTATGTAGCCGAAGCCCGTGTCGGGGCGCGTGGGCGGCACGCCGAGCGTGGCGATCTCGCCTTGCTGCGCGTGAACGGCTGCTACCTCGATTGCGCGATGCAGTGCCGGTATGTCGGCAATGGCATGATCGGCGGGCATGGCGACGAGAATGGGATCATCGCCTTCGACACTCGCCGCGAGCGCTGCCAGCGTCAGCGCAGGAGCCGTATCGCGCCGCGCCGGTTCGACGACGACGCATGGCTTGACGCCGCATGCGCCCGCCTGCTCGCGTGTCACATACGCATGCTCGACGCCGCACACGATCACGGGCTCTGCTGCCACGTCCCACGTTTTCGCGAAGCCATCCATGCGTCCCATGGTGGCTTGCAACAGCGACTGATCGCCGATGACATCGATGAGCTGCTTCGGATATTGCTCGCGCGACACCGGCCAAAGCCGCGTGCCCGATCCACCCGCCAGAATGACCTGCACGAGACGGGCATTTTTGGTGGTCGTGCCGGTTGTCTTCTCGCCGACAGTGCCCGCGATAGTGTGTTCTTCAGCAAATGTGGTTTGTTTGTCCACTTCAATCTCCCTGGTATTGAAGTCTGCCGCCCCCGTCACTCATGGCTGTTCAAACGGATTTCAGGGGATGCAGCAGCCGCTTTAACTCCAGGCACGTTGCGCACGAGCGTTGGATACGTCAGCGCAATGGAGTGCTGGAAGCAGATTGCATCGGCTGCGAATGTCGTTGACGGCGAAACATCCGCCCGCTCACGACTCGCACACCATGCAAGATGATGAAAAAAGATCGAAACAACGATGCCGGGAATGCGAGCATCATTCGCGAACTATCATGCGAACAATCATTCGGCACCGCGCCTGTCGATTCAAGCTCTGAACTGATGATAGCGACGTGACGCTGCGCGACGATATTCGTGGCGCAAACGGTTGATGTTATGGCCGGTCACGCTGATGCTTTAGGAACGTCCGCTAACGAATGCTGGCTGTTTATTTTTCGTTGCAATTTCCGCATGGGAATCAAAGGCCATCCATGGTAATTTTCATGTAGAAGATGTTCTCTGCGTGGCTTCTGCGTAACCTCCGCGTGACATGTGAAGCCAGCATGCATGCGCCAATTTCCCGGCTTTATGCGGCGCCTTGCACACTGATCTCCGGATACAGGAACATCACACTTCAAAGGCAGGTCGCAATTCCTTTCCGGACCAACGGTCGTGCGATCGGAGGCCCGCCGCACCTGAATCACGCGCGTGCGTCATTCCGCGCCGCTTCGCCAGCTGCTTCATCTGCATGACGCACACCTGGACTTCACGAGAGCTGACATGGCTTATATATCGGTATTTGCGCTATTTCTGACCGTCACCAATCTGGTGCCCGTTAGCGCAGTGGGATTCTTGCCGATCATTCTTTGCGCATGGCGCTTTTTCGGCAGAAGCTACCCGTCGTTCATCGCGCCGTTGACAGCTTTGACCTTATTGATTCTGGTCTCGACGCTGCTCTACGATCCGCATTCACTGACCCAATTCGACTTTTATCGTCGGGACGGCAACTACTTCATTTCGTATGCGCCTATTTTCGCGGGCTGTCTCTACGCGCATCGCTGGGACATGAACAAGCTGTTACGCGCCTTTTTCGTGTTCGCGGTAGTCGTCAACATTCCGCCTTACGCGTTGTATCTCGTACAGAATGGCCTGCTCAGTATCTTCAAACATCCAGACGATAGCTTCGGTAGCTTCTTCATCGCGCGTAATGCGGCAGGCGGTTTCCTCGCCATGCTGTTCTGCCTGGGCGTCGCCTGCTATCTGCAGCAGCGCAGCCGTATCGTGCTCGCGCTGATCGCGTTGTGCGGCCTGATGCTCTTTTCCACCTACAGCCGCGGCTCTTTGCTGGGCGCGCTAGCCGTTCTTCCCTATCTGTACTTCGGGCGCAAGCGCCTGATTCTCGCGTCGCTGATTGCCTGCCTGCTGGTCGGATCGCTCGCCATGGCGATGTACCACGTGCGGCCCAACGTAGACTACATGGGCTACACGTTCACCATCCAGAATTCGGACGCCAAGGTGGCGAACCTCGACATACGTTATGAATGGCTGTGGCCGCGCGCGCTCACTTATTTCCGCCAGAGCCCGATTGTCGGGATGGGATTCGGTTCTTTCGACGACCAGATCCGCAACGTCACGTCGTACTTCGGCTTGCTCGGCATACCGTCCGATATCGTCGTCGAACATAGCGACTCGCACGCGCACAATTCATATCTGAACTTCCTCGCGGAACTCGGCATCGTCGGGCTGACGCTGCTGCTGAGTTTTTACTGGAAGCTGATCAAGTGGAGCCAGAATGGCGCCGCGCGCAGCGCGTTGATGGAGCACGGCAGAAACTTCGCCGCGTACCGGTTCGTCGAGATTTCATCGGTGTGCCTGCTGGTGATGGCCGCGACGGAACATCGTCTGGTCTCGCCGTCCAATGTGCTGATTCTTTCCCTCGTCATTTCGCTGCTGCTGGCGTCGCGCCCGGTGCGCGTTGCCAAGCCCGAACCGGCGCGCAACGCGTTCCGCGTGCAGCCGCCGTATCGACATCACGCTCCGACCTATCCGGCGGCCACGGGACGTAACACATCCATCCCGTGACGCCCGCGACAATGAGGTGAACAACCCCACATGTGGACTCTTTACTCGAATGTAGGCGACGCTGCCGTCACACTGCCCGTGGCGACGGTGTGTGCAATCTGGATTGCGAAGACCGATCTGCGCCTCGCGCTTCGCTGGGTCGTCACGTTAGGCTGCGGCATGCTGCTGGTCGGCGCGACAAAGATTCTCTACTACTCATACGGCGTATCCATTCCGTTCGCACATTTTCGCGTCATCAGCGGGCACACGACGCTTTCCACTGCGGTATGGGCCGTGGCGATCGCGCTGCAATTGAGGTGGTGGCGGCAGCCGGCATTCCCAGGCATCGTCGCTGGCTTGCTGCTCGGTGCGTTGACGGGTGCGTCCCGTGTGCACGGACACTCGCATTCGATATCCGAAGTCACATTGGGCTGGATAGTCGGCACCATCGCCGCCGTGAGCTTCCTGCGGGTGGCGCTGCGGATGCCATTGCAGCCGTTTCAGCCGTTTCTGCCCGTGTGGTCGACGCTCTCCCTGATCGCCGTTGCCGTCTTGACCTATGGGCACACCGCGCCGTTTCAGGATCTCATCGAGGAAAAGTCCGTGACGTTGCGCGAACACACGCCCCGTCTCGCCTGCGTGCTCTCACGCGGGCGCATTCCGCTGCACATACATGGCATTGAGGGTGGCCGTGGTCCGCACTGAAGGCGGCACGGCAGGAACGCGGATCACGCCTTAAGAAAACGTACTGCGAAGTACGCCGGCGCTCCCGCGCGATCAAACGATCAGATGGCGGTCTTCTTCCAACGCCGATTCCTCTTCGTGAATCGGATAAGGAAGGGTGCGGTCGAAGAGGCTGCCAGGCATGCGCGCGTCGATGAACGACGTCAATGCCGCCTTGAATCGTTCCGACGAGAACCGCTCGGCGTTCTTGCGGCACTGGCGCGCATCGAACAAACCCGGATACTGTTCGAAGCGCTGCAAAGCCTCGAGTAGCGACTCCGTCGTCTGCTCCTCGAAGAACACACCTGTCGGCCGTTCACGCGGCAAGCCAAGCACCGATTCGAGCGCACCGCCCCGGCCGAACGCGACGACGGGCGTGCCGCAAGCCTGCGCCTCGACCACGGAGATGCCGAAGTCCTCCTCGGCGGCAAACACGAATGCGCGAGCACGCTGCAGATGATCGACCAGCACGTCGAACGGCTGGTGGCCGAGAATCGTCACGTTATCGCCGGCGGCTGCCTTGACCTTTTTCATGTCGGGCCCGTCGCCGATCACGACGAGACGCCGCTCAGGTGTTTGCGAAAACGCCTTGACGATCAGATCGATACGCTTGTACGGTACCATGCGCGATGCAGTGACATAGAAGTCGTCCTTGCTCTCGCGCATCGGCAGATGATTCAGATCGACGGGCGGATAAATGACGGTCGCGTCGCGCTGATAAGCCTTCTTGATCCGGCGCGCGATGAACTTCGAGTTCGCGACGAGATGATCGACGCCATTCGCCGAACGCGAATCCCAGCCGCGGATGTAATGCAGCAGCACGCGCGCCATTGCCGATTTGACGCCCGCCGTGAGGTGCGATTCTCTCAGGTACTGATGCTGAAGATCCCACGCATAGCGGATCGGCGAATGCACATAGCTCACGTGCATCTGGTTCGGCCCGGTCAGCACGCCCTTGGCGACGGCGTGCGAACTCGAAATGACGAGATCATAGCCGGAGAGGTCGAGCTGTTCGATCGCAATCGGCATCAACGGCAAATACGAGCGATAGCGTTTGCGCGCAAACGGCAGACGCTGAATGAACGACGTGTTCACCGCTTTGCCTTTGATGCACGATCGGTCTTCCATGAAATCGACGAGCGAATACAGGTCCGCGTTCGGAAAGCACTCGATGATGTTCTGCAGTACTTTCTCCGCGCCCCCCGTTACCACTAGCCAGTCGTGAACAATCGCAACTTTCACTGTGACCTCCATTTGCTCATCCGATCCATTCTTACTTCCCCACCCCGCGCCAACCATCGGCGTTCGAGTCCGTCGCGTTCATGCGCGAAGGAACGTTTTGTCGCCGCCACGGCATCTCGTGATTGCTTGTTCTGCATCACTCGTCCTTGCCCGCGCCCGCCTGCCCTCTGACGCCCCACGCAACTCTTGCCATTGCAATCGCGCGTCCCGCGCCCGGCAACAGCGTAATGAGCTCCAGCTTGAACATGAGAAACAGCAGCGTGACGGACAACGAAAGCTCACCGAATACACGAGCGAACGCCATGCCTTCTGCGCCGAAACGCGGCGCGAGCCAGAGCGCTGCGAGCAGATTGGCGGCGCCGGACGCCGCGCCCGCGATCGCGAGCAGCTTGTCCTTGCGGCGCGGCACGAACACGTAGAACGCCGCGAACTCGTTGAAGGCGGCAAACGGAAACATCCATGCGAAGCACTGCAATACGCGCGCGCTCGGTCCGAATGCTTCGCCGAGGATCAACGGCATGACGATCGGCGAAAGCGCCAATGCGCCGCAGAACACGAGCAGTCCGTAACCGAGCAGCAGCATCGCGCCGTGCCGGGTCGTCGCATGCGCGCCCGCCTTGTCGCCCTGCGCGAGCTGGCGTGAAATGGTCGGAATAAACACTTGCGACGCGGGCCCCATCAGGCTCAATCCGATCGTCGCAAAGCGCTCGGCGGCGCCGAAGTAGCCGACCTGCGCGGGCGTTGACAGCAGCGTGAGCAGATACGTCGACGATGCCGTGAGCACCACCGATCCCGACGAATAGCAAAAAAGCATCGTCGAGCCCTTCAGCAGCGGCACGATACCCTCAGTCGAAAGGCGCGGCCATCCTATCTGCCAGGTTGCAAGGCCGTATGAAATGGCGAGCGAAAGCACACCCGCCGTGAGCAGGCTGGCGACGACCCACACCGAATCCGCCGGCCCTCTGACCAGACTGAGCACGAGCACGAGACTCACGGCAAAGCCGAACACCTCGATCATGATCGGCGTGCGGAAGTGGTGCCGGCCCTGATAGAGCCAGCCCAGATTCAACGCGGACACGATGCCGAGCGTCGTCGCGAGAAGGCCGATCAGCGGCCGCTCGGATAATGTGGGCGAGCAATACGTCGCGATGACGCCGATCGACCCGCCTATTACAGCGAGCAACAGCCTTGCGCTGAGATGCTGCGAGTGAATGGCGTTACATTCGCGCGGGTTCTGCGCCTTCGATATTTCGCGCATGCCGACAAACGTGAAGCCATAGCTCGTCAGCATCCAGATCACGTTCATCAGCGACATCGCTGCCAGAACGCGTCCGTATTCGGAGACGCCAAGCACGCGACCGTAGAACGGCACGACAATGATGAGATACACGTATCTCATCAGATATCCGCCGTAGACGAATGCGATGACGTTAGCGCTCTTCTTACCGTTCATTCCCACCTCTTCGATTGCCGCAACTCATGTCGTGCCCGTTATTGCTCGACCGTTCCGCGACGCGCAAGCGGATTGGTGATGTATCGAATCACGAAGTCGGAAAGAGGCGAATACGGCAACAGGCAAAGGCTCGACAGAAAAAGTGTCCCGGCCTTCTTTTTCAGGCTCCAGAACGGATTCGCAACGATGGAGTGCAGATAGGCGCGGGATTCGTTCAGCATCCAGCGCCAGCGCGCGCCTACGGGCGCCTGATAGAGACTCGAACCGAAATAGGCCTTCTCGTGCGCGAAATCGTGGAAAGCCGACGGCAGTTCGAGATTCAGACGCTCGTGCGCGATATCACGCAACGTCGCCCATCTTTCCCTGAATGCCTTCGGCGCCTTGGTGATCTGCTCGGAGTTCGCGAACGACACGCTGGGCGTCGTCGAACGATGCACGCGATACGCGCCGAGCGATCGCGAAATCGTCGCGACGGACCCCGTCAACGCCGCACCGTAGATCGCGTAGAAATCCGCGCCGTAGCGATTGATGCCGCTCTCCGGCACGGGGAAAACCCGCTTCAACGCGCCCACCCGATAGGCATTGCCCGATGCGGGCGGCGACGGATACAGCCAGCCCTTCTTGAGCAAACTCGCGCAATCGGCGGGCGGTTCGGTGTTCGGAACGTACGCACCCGTCAGATTGCCCGCATCGTCGACGACATCGAGTCGAAATTGCACCTTTGCTACGCCGTGTTGCTCGAACTGGCGCATCACCTCCGAAACCGTTCCCGGATACAGCACGTCGTCAGAGTCGAGGAAGATCGCGAATTCCGTATCCAGAATCTCCACGCCAAGGTTGTAGGCGGACACCTGGCCGCCGTTCTCCTTGAACACGGGCTCGATGCGAGATCCGTACGATTCGATGATCTCCCGCGACCGGTCCGTCGATCCGTCGTCGATCACGATCACGCGCGTGCCCGGATAGTCTTGCGCCAACGCGGAGTCGATTGCCTCCGCGATGAAGCGTTCGTAGTTGTAGTTGCAAATGACGATGGCGATCTGCTTCATAGGATCCGACGCAATGGATAAATTCAATGGTGCTCCACGCACTACTCAGCTTGTCGATGCACGCGGCGACAGTTGCGCCACGTGTTCGCTCTCGTTGCCGTACAGAACATCGAGCAGCTTCTTGGCCGACCGATCCCACCGATACTCGCGCGCATGCGCGATGCCTCTCTCGCGGTACTCCTGCCGCAGCGAGCGGACACTCATCATCTGCGAGATCTTTTCGGCAATGTCCTGCGCGGAAGTGGCATCGCAATACATTGCGGCGTCGCCGCACGCTTCGGGAATCGACGTACGCGTCGATGCGATAACAGGGCATCCGCAATACATCGCTTCGAGCGGCGGCAGCCCGAAACCCTCATAGAGCGACGGAAACACCAGACAGCCCGCGCGCTCGTAAAGCGCCTTCAATTCACCGTCCGACACAAAACCGGCCCACACGATCTGTCTCGAACGCGACATCGCGTCGAGCCCTTCGCTCGCGAATATCCGCTGGTTCCTGCCGCCGACGATCACGAAGCGGACCTCGCGCAAATGACTCAGGCTCTCAATCGCCTCCAGTACGCGCTGAAGGTTCTTGCGTGGATCGAGACTGCCGACGATCACGCAATACGCGTCGTCCTTCAACTGCAGGCGATCCATCACGCCGTAGTCGGGTATGACGCGATCGAGATGATCGGCGCCGGGCGGAATGACCGCGACGCGCGATTCGTCGATCTTCAGGTGATGGCAGATGCGGCGCTTCGAAAACGCCGAGACGGTCAGCACCGTCGGCTCCATGCGCGGAAGAACCGAAAACAGCAGCCGGTACCACAGCAGGAATTTCTTCGAGAAGCCATGCGGCACGTCGTACACGGCCATGTCGTGCACCATGACCACCTGCCTGCGCATCAGAAGCGGTGTCGTGTTGCACAGGTTCACAAGCGTCTTGCCTCTCGCCGCAATCGGCAGCGTGATCTGCTCCCACAGCGTGCCGCGCAGCCACGGAAAACGGCGCTGCCGCTTTAGCGATGCGCCCGGCTCCCTCGCGTCTTGCGGCACGAAAATCTCCAGTTCGTCGCCTGGGCTTTCGCGCAATTGCATTGCTCTCGTCAATTCGTACGCAACCCTTTGAACGCCTGTAATGGGTTGCGAGGTGAATTTTCCGTTGATCGCGAATGCCATGTATTTCTCCGCCTGACCAGATTGCACGTGTGCCGGTGTTCTTGACTTGCTGAGCGCAGTGTTGGCGCACAACGTTCTGCTATGAACTGGCCGCTTCGACGTCGCCGAAGTCGCTCGCATAGTTGGTCGCGTAGCCGTAATTGCGCGTGCTGCGGCGTAGCGGTATGCCATTGAAGACAGCGCCCGCAACACGGCCGCCCGCGCGCTCGATCTTCTTGATCGTGTCGGCGATCTCTTCTTCCGATTGCATGCCGGAGCGCAACACGAGGAACGACGAGCCTGCTTCGTTCGCGATGATCGAGGCGTCGGTGACGGCGAGGAACGGCGGCGTATCGACGATCACCAGATCGAAGTGGTTGCCCAGACGCTGGAGTATTTCCCTGAATCGAGGCCGCGTAAGCAATGCAGCCGGATTTTCCGGACGCGTGCCGCAAGACATGAACGTCACGCCTTCCACGCCCACATGACGCAGCGCATCGCGCAGCGGAAGCCGCTCGGAGAGCACTTCCGACAGCCCGCCGCGATTGCTCTGGCTGAAGAATGCTGCGAGGTGGCCGCGACGCATGTCGGCGTCGATCAGCGCGACGCGCGCGCCCGCTTCCGCGTGCAAAGTGGCCAGATTCGCGGCCACGAAGCTCTTGCCCGCCGACGTCGTCGGCCCGGTGATCATCACGATGTTGTTGCGCGTGTGCGCCAGATCGCGCGCCATTGCCGTGCGGACCGCACGCAGCGCCTCCACCGATGCATCGTGCGGAAAGCGCTGGGCGAGAATCTTGTTGCCGCTCGTCCCAAACGACGGATCGATCTTCTCGCCGTTGCCCGTCAACTCCGGCGCGTCGGCGCCGCGCGGCACGGCGGGCGTATTCCGGTTGCCGCCTTGCAGCGGCGTGCGGGCAGCGGCAGGCAGGCTGCGATCCAGCATCGACTGCTGATGACTGAACAGCACTTCGCCGACGACAGGCACGCTCAAACGGCGCTCCACGTAACGCGGGTCCGTGACGCCCACCAGCACGTGACGGCGCATGAACACGATGAAGATGCCCGCGACGAAACCGAGCACGGCGCCGCCGGGCAATACGATCAGCGGATCGGGCTTGACGGGTCGATGCGGCCTGACGGCTTCGTCGAGAACGTGCGCGCCGCCCGTCGTGCTTGCGCGGCGCACTGTCAGTTGCTCGGCCTTTTGCACCATACCCATGTAGACCGTTTCCGCGACCTTCTGCGCGCGAATCAGATCGACGCTCTCGCGTTCCGATGCAGGCATGCCCGAGAAGCGGTTATCGAATTGCGACTTCGCGTTCTTCAACTGTGCCAGTTGCGTGTCGATGCTCTGGATCCACCGGCTTTGCGGCGCGTATTTGTCCAGCAATTGCGTGCGCTGCAGTTCCAGACTCGCGATCTGCTTGTCGAGATCGAGTCCGCCTTGCAGGTAGGACTGCGCTTCCGCCGTCGGCTGCATCGAATTGGCCTTGGCCCGGTACGTCTTCAACGCTTCTTCGGATTTGCGCAAGTCGGTCAGCAGACGCGGCAATTCGCCCTTGATGAAGTTGAGCGTCTGCGTGTCGTTCAACTGACGGCTCGCGATGGCGGACGCCAGATATTGCTGCGCGAGCGCATTGGCGACTTCAGCGGCCTTGGCAGGATTTTTGTCCGCATACTCGATCTCGATCAGTCCCGAATCCTTGACCTTGTCGGTGATCTTGATCGAATCCATGAAGCGCTTGGTCGCATCTACCGCGTTCCAGCGAATCACCTCGAAGCGCGTGCCCGGACGCGCCGCGAGCCGGTCTATCTGCGCCGAAATGCCGTTGCCTGTGACGGGCTTGCCCACCTCGCCCTTCAACAGCAATTCGCCCGAGGGACCGAGCAGTTCATATGCGCCGCCGTCGAGCGCGACGAGACTCAGCTTCTCTTCTTCGAGGTTCGGCGGCACATTCAGATAGCCGAACTTGACCACCTCGCCGCCCCACGCGAAGGACTTCAGCCCCAACCACGCACCATTCGGCTGGCCTGGCGTCGCGAACTTGTCCGCGATGTCGCCAAGAATCGGAATCGTGCGAGGTTTGACCGATATGTCGAAGCGGTAGCGGTCGATCACGGGATCGAGAACCGAACGGCTGCGCATCACTCCCATTTCCGTGCTCGGCGAAGGCGATGGGGGCGGGAGCGTCTCCTGGTTCTGAAGCGCAAGGCCCAGTGCATTCGGCTCAGGCGGATCGACACGCACCAGAACATCGGCGGAATAGATGGGGGAGGCGATGAGCTGATACGCGACCGCAAGAAGAAATACGACCACCGTGGCGGCTACGATTTCCCAGATGTGGTCCCGCATCAGGTTGAGCATCTCACGAGCGCTGAGTTGCCCGCGCTCGACCTCGGGGGCAACAGGTAGCGAGTTCGAGGGGTAATAATCCACGGGAGTCATCCTTTGACGTTCGGTTGCTCGGGCACGCTGCGGAACTGCTGAATACACGCGTCCACGGCGGTCGAAACCGCCGGGAGAATCGCGACAGAAGTTCGTCAGCCGCGCGCGGGCCGATGGTTTAAGGGACGGCTGGCAATAGCGACCCACGCGGCGTGCAGTAGCCGATGGTCGCCAGATGCCCTGTCAGAACATGAGGACGGAAGAGCAAGCAGCTAGCGTGTTTTACTCATACGCGGTCCTTTTTCCGGCGTCGACGATTGCTTGGGACTCGACGGTCTCCGTGCCAGAAGAGACCTCATCAGTCGAGCATGCGTTATTCCCGCTTGCCCGAATACCTTCATTGGCGCTTCCATGTCGTCTGCGAATCGCTCGAGAGCGACCGTAAATTCCGATGAAAAAGCGCATCTGGTCCCGCAAATCGGCGATCGAATGATGTTGCGATGAAGCATAGCGGCGCAGAAATAAAATTAGTACAAACCCGGCTTAAATTCGGGTGCTAATGGCCGATATCGTGGAACACGTTACATGGCGTGACTGACAGGGAAAGAGTTGTTGCGATCTGAAATTCGTGTAACAGAGTGATACGCCTGGAATTAAATGGCGTAACACAACAGTAATAGCAGTGCGGCTGAACCTGACATCGCCCCGATGCGAACCGCTGCTGCCGTGCCCCTTATTTGGCAAGCGTTGCAGACGATCTGGCGCATCTCTCACTCAACGAAATCGGCCAATTCAAGTAAGGAAAAGTTTGCCTTATTAGCGAAAACACCAGGTCATCACACCTCTTTAATCAGTAAGAATTTCCCCGATCCGAACAATTTCGCCACTTCGGTCGCGCGAATCGGACAACTGTCGCATGTCCCTTTTCTCTACGGTATTCTGATTTGCGTCGAATTGTGGCGCATTAATTGGGAGAGCTAACGGTGAATGGGATTTATCAAACAGATCCGTGGCGTGCCGATGGACGGCCCGAAAAACCGAAATTTGAAAAGCACATTGGTCTACTCATCTCTCCGAATTGCTCGATGGCAGCAGCGGGAGCGATCGGCGACGCTTTTTGCCTCGCGAACAGGCTCGAAGAGCAAGTGGGCGACGAGCCGCCCTATCGCTTCTCGGTGCTGTCGGAGTCGGGAGGCTTCGTGACGGGCGGCTCGAGTTTTCCGATCTGGACACAGAAACTGGACCGCTATCAGCTCGTCGATTTCCATGCATTCTTCGTTGCATGCAGCGGCGACCCTATGACCCAGTCGAGCGAGCACCTCGTATCGTGGCTGTCGCGGCAAGGTTCGGGCGCCTCGTCCTGCACGCGGCAAAAGACAGATTTGTCGAGCGCCCCGGGCCAAACCGTCGTGCCCGTGTTCGTGCTCGACGACGGCTTGTCGGAAACGCGCCCCGCTGGCGCAACGGCGACCGACATGGCGCTCGTCCAGATAGAGCGCGACCTCAGCGCGGAAACTGCACGCCGTATCGCACATGCGCTTCAACCGCACGTGCACGAGCGCATGCGGCCCGATGCAGACGATCTCGGCGTCGCGACCACTACGGAGAAAATCCGCGAGTCGGCGCGCTGGATCAGAGAGAACTACAGCAAGACGATTTCAGTGAGTCAGGCTGCCGATTCCGCGGCCATGAGCAAACGGAACTATCAGCGCAGATTCAAGGTTGAGTTTGGCATGACGCCCCTCGAATACCTGCTTCGCACGCGCTTCGAGGTGGTCTGTTCCATGCTGATGGATACGGACTTGCCGATCGACAAGATCGCAAGACGTTGCGGCATGGGCGACGGAAACCGGCTGGGGCGTATCTTCAAGGTCCGCTACGGCATGTCTCCGACGAGCTTCCGCGCGTTACGTCACCTGCGTAACGGAAGCCGCGTGGTCCCTCCTGTCGTTGCACAGAGCGAGCCCAGCGAACGCGATGCCGCGGACGATGTGCTGATGAAGTCGGCCGACTAGCGGGAGATGGGAGAGCGCAGACATGCCAATAACAGAATATGCGCGCACTGCTGCGCAAGTGCGTCGATCCACCGATGAACGGCTGCGGGACCAGGACGCGGCAAGCGCCCGTTCGCCGCAATCCACGGTCATGAGAATGAAAGAGAAAGCCAAGGCGATGCTGCCCGATTCGCTGTTCGTCAGTCTGTTGCACAAGAAACGCATCGGCCGCTATCCGCGGTTGCGGCAGCCCGCGACCTTCAACGAAAAGATCCTGCAACGCAATCTTCGGCCCGATCCGCGCTACGTACGATTGACCGACAAGATCGACGTAAGGGAATACGTTGCCGCGAAGCTTGGAGAAGAACATCTGATTCCGCTCATTGCGGCGCCCGATGTATTTACGCGCGAAGTGTTCGATGCGCTGCCCAGTTCATTTGTGATGAAGGCCAATCACGGCAGCACGTTTGTCGAAATCGTCAGGGACAAATCCGCGACTACGTTCGAAAGTCTCAAGGCACTCGCCGACCGTTGGCTCGCCACGTCGTTCTATTGGGTCGCGCGCGAGCGGCACTATCGGACGATCAAGCCGCGCATTTTTTTTCGAAGCGCTGCTGCTGGACCGCTCCGGCCAGATTCCCGCAGACTTTAAAATCCACTGCTTTGGCGGGCCATCGGGGCGGCCGCTGATGTACATCCTGCTGATCACGGACCGCTTTGGCAGCAGCACTCACGGCGACGTCTTCGACGCCCAATGGCGGCGCACGGACGTGATGATCGGGCCGTACACGCGCAGCCCCGTGCCTCCCGCGAGACCGGAGAACCTGGATGCCGTGCTGCGTGCCGCTGCCACACTGGCAAAAGATTTCGATTACGTTCGTGTCGATCTTTATGCCCCAGACAATCGCGTGTACTTCGGCGAGTTGACATTCACGCCGGGTGCAGGCGTGCTGCCCTTCACCCCCGACTACATCGACTATGAATGGGGCAAGCTTCTGACGTGACCCCTGCCAGTGCATTCGATCAGGCGTTCAACGGTTGCCCTTCGCTATACACGTTGAACGCCCGTTGCGAATGTTCTGCGGAAGCAACGCGATCTGCCCGTTCTTCTTCTGCCTGTGCTTTGCCTTGCGTCCACGCGCGGTACTCCGTCGGCGATTTTCCGATGCAACGGCGAAACAGCTTGCCCAGTCTGTCGCCGCTCGCCAGTCCAACGTGCCGCGCCACTTTGTCCGCGGGCAACGAGGTTTCCGCCAGCAACTCGCAGGCGCGCTCCAGTCTCACTCGCTGCAGATATTCGGAAGGCGACGTGCCGATATAAGTCTGGAAGTTGCGCAGCAGCGTACGCTGGCTCATCGCGCACGCCTCCGCGGCGTCGGCGACGCATACGGACCGATGGCAGTTGTCGCGCAGCCACCGCGCCGCTGCGCGAATCCTGTCGCCCGCCGTATTGGCCGCATCGGACGACGAGGCCCATTCGCTCGAATCCAGCAGTGCGGTGCGATGCAGCGCCTCCTGCGCGATGGATTCGCCGAAATCCGCGCGTATGGCTTCGAAGGCTGCCTTGATCGCGTTGCCCAACTGCGCCCGGCGCCGCTGCGCCTGCTCGTATCCGCTGGCGGCCGCACTATCATCCTGCTGCGAACGCGCTGCTGCGCCGACCGCCTGCATGTCGACAGCCGTCGCAAGGAACTTGACGGGCGTTCCGTTCGAACGCATGCGGTGCAACCATTGCGCGGCCGACGGCGTATCGAAAACTGCCCTCGAATGTGGGCCAGCGGCAACGAACACACGCGAGAATGGCGTCTCCGATGCGTTCGCGAGTTCATCCGTCGATACGAATAGCGAGCGGTCGCACTGGACATGTCCGCCGCTCGTGGAAAGGAAGCGCATATCGTAGCTGCGGGCAGCCTCCGTCTTCGCGAGCGAGCATGCGCATTCGAATGCTTCGGCAATCGCGCCGATCCCGAGCAGATCGCATGCATCGCTGAGTACGAACGCGATTCGTCGTACGGTCGAAACGTCGCTGCAGAGTGTGTGCAGTTTCCATTGCCAGTTGTTTTCGACGAACATGGTCTCTCCCTGGATTGTTGGATGGCATGCCTGCGCATGCAACGACTACTAAGACGATCTTTCAGCGACTCCGCTGAAAACGCCGATACAAAAAACGCGCGTGGATGCGTTAGCCGGGCCTCAGTGCCTCGGTGACGGCATCGACGACCTCTGCGGGATCAGTGGAACGCGGAAACCAGCGGTCCCATTGCACCCAGTCGAGGCGCGCATCGTCCGTCGAAAAAGCGATCGTCACAGGGCGATTCGAGTAGCCCGACTCCCCGAATACATCGCCGAGGAACTCCCCCGCATCGGCGACCCCGACGGGACTCGAACTGACAATGACGCGGGGATTGAGCCGCCGCGCTTCGCACCGCGCCTCTTCCGTCGTCACCGCGGACATCACCTCCATGCCCCGCGAGGTGAGCCGCGACACCAGCAGCGACAGACGCCCTGCATCGGGATCGAACACCAGCACGTCGACTCGCGTCGCGGACTTGGCCGCCGCATGCCGCGCGCGCGGACGATGACGCGGCCGCACTTGCGTGCGGACCCAGCGCCTGAGCGGCCAGACAGTCCGGTTGAGCTCGTGCATCAGCACCAGGTGGCGCCAAACGTGCGCGGCGCTGAACGAACGCCGGCGCGCCTGCCGTTCGAGCAGACGCTTGCATCCAGGCAGATGCAACAGCGAGCACCCCTTGAACCAGCGCAGGTCGCGATGCGTATTCCCGGACCAATGACGGCCCACGGCGCGATGCACGCCGAGATCGATGATCTGATGTCCGTGGTCGGCAAGCAGATTCAATGCAGCCGAGATGAATGCTTCGTCGCCGTTGTGATTGAGCTCCGGCGCAATCTGCCGGTAACGCTCGAAACAGGCATGCGCATACGGCACCAGCTCGTCGATAAACCCCGCCGATGCAAGCAACACCTCGCCGCCGAACCATCTCGGGTTTTGCAGGCGAGTGCCCGCGACCGCTTCGAGATCGGCTGTCACCCGCGCATCGCCATACGCGGAGAACTCCTGATCGGAAATATCAAATGCGCCCACGCCCGTCGATGCGCATCGCCGCAGCAGTTCGTCATCCATGGTTCGAAGCGCGAGCATGTCGGTGTCGAGGACCATCAGCATCTCGCCTTCGCCCAGCATCGCGCCCAGTTGCTCCATCATGTCGAGCTTGAAATGCGCGGCGTAGAACCCGGTGTTCTTCGGCAATGACATTGTCGACTGCGCGAGTTGCACCAGGTGCGGCCGGGATCGCGCGTCGACCTTGTCGAGGTACTTCGCGACCTCATCGCGCACGTTCGTTGCGATGGTGAGCGTCGGCAGCCCGACAGCCTTCAGACTGCGGTTGAGCGTGATCGCCTGATCGACGTAGCAGAACGGATCGCCGTTCTTGCAATTCGGGCTTCCCGCGCTATCGGTTTCGATATAGACGAGCGCGCACGGCACGATGCCGATGGCGCGTCGTGCAGAACCCGACGAAGGCGGAAACATCTGCTTGAAAGTGGGCACGGAATCGTTGCGCAAACGCGCTGCGTCAAGCATCGCTTTCTCCCGTTTGCCTGTCGTAGCACGGCGCGCGCCCTCGATTGCATGCAACAGGGGCGCGCCTGATTCGAGTTCGCGATCGACGTCCGACGTGGACATCCAATGCGTGGCGCATTCAAACAGCAGTATCCATGCCAGTTGAATCGACACGTGCAACGGGGAGCGCAACGCGACAGGTTTCCGCCTTTGAAAATTTCTCCTGCACCAAGTGCAATTTCGTCGTGCGACGTTTATGCGATCGGCAAAAACCTCACTTCATGAGAATACGTCGCATAGCGCTGGAAGTATTACCTGATCGCGGCTTGGCGAAAAAATTCGCGGCACAAGGTCAGGTGTCGGCGTGAGTCACGATGAAACTCGCGAACGCGTTGTACGTGAGCGTTACCGCCATGCCGTCGATCATCACGCCATACGTGTCGTTCCCGCTATCCAGTTCGTAGTACATCACCGACTGAATGTTGTTTGTTTTTCTCGCCTGATAGTAGGTCGCGTAGCGCGTGCTGATGTAATTGGCGCGATACGCCGGACTCTTTTCGGGCCCCGTGTTCCATTCGGTGAGAAGAAACGGCACGCCATAGCGTGCCTGGCAATAAGCGGGCAAATCGAAGCCTGGCCCTGAGCCATCCGAGCCGATGTCGAAGATGTCGCCGTAGACCTCGTAGTTGTGCCACGTCGTCATATCCCAGCGAACCTGCGGATAACCGCTCGTGCCATCGGGCTGCATGCCTTCCCACAACGCATCCGCCGCGCCGATATCCGCGACGCAGAAGTTGATTCCGCATTTCGCCGCGGGTTGAACGGCCTTCACGCCGTCGATCATGCCGCGCATCAGGCCTCGCATGATAGGCCAGTTGATGTTGTTGAAATCGACGGGCTTGGTGCCCGCGTTGGTCGAATCGAGAATGATTGCGCTGTCGCGCGTCAGTTCGTTCCCGCACTCATACATCGCGACGCCATACGGTGCGAGCGCCGATGCGACGGTCGCGCCGCACGCGTGCCCCCGGTTGTACGCGGCCGCCTCGCTGGCGAGCAGCACGCCGTTTGCATCGCGCATGCCGATCTGCAGCAGCACGAACAGCGTGAGCCCTGCCGACTGAAACGCCTGCGCGAGCGGCACAACGGCATTCAACTGCGCGGGATCATCGGTGCAACCAATGCGATAGGTAGAGCAACCCATGTTTCGCAAGATCGACACGACCTGCGAAGGCGTGTAGCGATAGTCGTAGTGCCCGTTGATACCGTGGAAAGATCCGGGTGTCGCTGCAGCTGCGATGCGCGGATCACTGCACGGCAACCACTCGCCGCGATCGTCGCAGACATGGAACTGGCCGCCCGTCGATTGATACCAGACCTTGCCGCCGTACCAGAGCAGCAGCGATGCGTTTGCGCTCACGCCGACGAACGCGTTGTTGCGAAGCACGGCGCCGTTCGCGATGGTCCAGATCGCGCCGACCTTGTCGATGATTCGTGGTGCGGGCGGCACGGTGGTGCCATCCGCCGACGTGCCACCCAGGCGGGGATCGGCGCAGGCGAGCCAGGCCGAGCCGCTCCAACCGTAGAACTGCCCGCCCGAGCCCTGGTGATAGATCAGGCTGCCATACCAGAGCAGCAGCGTGACGTTGTACGTATTGCCCGCTTGTACGCCGTTGCGATAAACGGAGCCGCCGACGAGCGTCCACAGCGCAGCCTGGTTGTCGGTGATCGATGCAGCCGGCGGCACGGCAGTGCCATCTGCCGATGCGTGCGTGCCGATGTCGCTGGGGGAGCGCGTGGCGGTGTCGGTTGAGGAGCCGGATGCCGCGCCGTTCGTCGTCGTTGCGCTTCCCGCCGTCGATGTCCCGCCGATTTGCGTCGTCGTGGCCGCGCCCGGCGTGCTGCCTGACGTTGCGCCTGTTGTCGATACGGCGGCACTCGCGTCCGTTGCATTTCCCCCGCCGCCGCCGCCGCCGCACGCAGCGAGCACATAGCTCCCGCCAACGGCGCTCACCAGACCAAGAAATCGACGACGTTTAACTATCACAAATCAATCCACTGCCGGGCGGTGCCGGCGAAAAAGCCCGATCGGGGGAATGCGGCGAGTGCGCGAACGGGAGGTGGCAAAACGCCTCCATTTGTTTCGAGGTCCTTATCAACCGATGTTGTGTCCCGCTGATCATCAACCGGCCAGTGCCCGTTTCATTTGCGGGGTTTATCGGATGCGGGCGCCATCGACGCTGCGGTAACCATTGCCGCCGATTGCGCGCGTGACGTCACTGATGTATGGATATCGACCGCCGGCGCTGGGGCGCGCAGGGAGCGCGCGAAATAGAACAATGTTTTCGCTCACGCGCGTTTAGATAAAACAATCTGCTTTTATCGATCGCAGTGATCTGTGCCCTGTCGATGAATTCGAGTCGGGAAATCTGGGTCCAAAGTCGAATCTGTGCGCAACGGATATGGGGCCAAAGTAAAGAATAACGTTCTCGTTAATACCCTCATTGCCATGCATGCAAGCGTCGAGCGCGCGGTCTATTCGGTAGTTTTTTCCACCCACATGTCTCACTCGCAAGTCGCGAGCGCGTACCGTTCGACGCCTGTGCTTATCCATGCCCGGCATGGTGCCTTCATTGCCGGCGCATCCCCTTGTCTGTATCGTGAATGCGGCATAGACACACCACATCACCCGACTCGCTCGAGGAGCCTGTATGACATCTGCCGCAGACGCCCCGCCCGCGCCGCCCATCCGCACCGATGTACTGATCGTCGGAGCTGGACCTGTCGGCCTGTTCACGGCATTCGAGGCGGGCGTGATCGGACTCACGAGCCATATCATCGACAACATCGAGCGCGTGGGCGGACAGTGTGTCGAGCTGTATCCCGACAAGCCGATCTACGACATCCCCGCCATCCCCGTGTGCACCGCGCGCGAACTCGTCGATCGCCTCGTCGAACAATGCCGGCCGTTCGCGCCGCCGATGCATCTCGGGCATCGCGTCGAGACGCTCGAACGGCTCGACGATGGACGGTGGCGCGCGCGCACGGATAAGGGCCTCACGTTCGAAGCTGCCGCCATTCTGGTCGCCGCCGGCAACGGCTCGTTCGTCCCGCAGCGGCTGCCGCTCGACGAAGCCGTGCCGCTCGAAGGCCGCCACGTTCATTACAGCGTCCCCAACCTCGACGAGTTCGCCGGCAAGAAGGTCGTGGTCGCGGGCGGCGGCGACTCGGCGCTCGACTGGGCATTGGCGCTGCGCGGCGTTGCGCAGCACGTTACTCTCGTGCATCGACGCAACGGTTTTAGCGCGACGGATTCGAGCGTCGCGAACATGCGCCGCGCCGTCGAAGCGCACGAAATGGATTTCCTGGTCGGCACGATCGGCAGCCTGAATGCGCCCGGACAAAAACTCGCATCGGTCGAAATCAAGCAAATCGGCGGCTCGGTGCATGTCGATGCCGATCATTTGCTCGTGCTGTTCGGCCTCGTCGCGGATCTCGGTCCGATTGCCAAATGGGGCATCGACCTGCAAGGCGGACGCATCGCCGTCGATACGTCGAACTATGAGAGCTCGCTGCCCGGCATTTTCGCGGCGGGCGATATCGCCGGTTACCCAAACAAGCAGAAGCTGATTCTGTCCGGCTTTCACGAAGCGTCGCTCGCGCTTCGCAAAGCCTACAACTACGCGTTTCCGGACAAGAAGCGCGTGCATGTCCATTCCAGCTACGACGCAAAGCTGGCGGAACGCGTCGCCGCGTCTCACGCCTAGCGCGCCCGCACACGCTGCGGCGACGCAGGGCGTCGGGCGCGGCGCTTCGTGTATAAAGGAGTCAGTCTGAACTCTCGGAGTGCCCTGTGTCCGAAACCCCGCCGTCAAGCACGAACGCCGCCGCGGAAGAACTCGACGCGCCCGTCTGGCGCCGCGGCAAACCGTGGATCGTGGGTACTGCGATCGTGCTGCTGCTCGGGATCTTGCTGGCCGTCTTCCTGCCGTTTCACAGGCACCCGGACGAACGCGCGCTGAGCGAACTGGGATTCATCAAGGGTACCTGCAGCGACAGCGACGGTGCGGCATCCGCGCCTGACGACTGTCTCGCGCTGCGCGCCCAGCCCACATTGACCGCGTCGCAAGTGACGGCCGCGATACCGCATCTGAAGAACGCCGACCTCAAGATCCAACTGAACCTGGCGGGCACGCAGGTCGACAATCCCGCTTCGCTCGGCGAACTGGACAACCTCGAATCGCTTGATCTGACGGGCACGCCCGTCTGGAACATCGACGCGCTCAAGGGCGCGCGCTCGCTGAAGCGGCTCGTCCTGCATCGCACGGAAGTCGAAAACATCGACGCGCTCAAAGGGCTGACCGCGCTGCAATCGCTGAATCTGTGGGACACACGCGTGGCGAATCTCGATGCGCTTAAAAACCTGAGCGATTTGCGTCAACTCGATCTGCGCGACACGCAGGTTCGCGACCTCGATCCGCTGGAAGATCTGCCGCACCTCGACACGCTCAAGCTCGGCGGCGCGAGAAACGTTCGCAATGTCGACGCGCTCAGTCAGCTCACCGCGTTGACTACACTCGACCTCAACGAGACCCAGGTGGAGAGCATCGGCGCGCTGAAAAAACTGCGCGACATGCAAGCGCTTTATCTGGCGAACACGCCGCTGCGCGACATCGACGTGCTCAAGCAGATGCCCGCGCTCAAGACGCTCGTGCTCGACGGTTCCAAAGTCGGCAATATCGATGCACTGCGCGGGCTGACGCAACTGGACACACTGGTGCTCGCGCGCACGCAGGTCACCGACATCGAAGCATTGCAGGGCCTCACGCGTTTGCAGCGGCTCAATCTCGCGGACACGCGCGTCGAGAATATCGACGCGCTGAAAGACCTGAAGAGCCTGCGCATGCTGAACCTTTTTCGCACGCAAGTTCGCAACGTGGACGCATTGAAGGGACTGACCGGTCTTCAGGAACTTTATCTCGCCAATACCCCCGTCGAGAACACCGATGCGCTCAAAGGGCTTAGTGGACTGAGAGAACTTGTTCTCTACGGCACCAAAACGAGGAATGTCGACGATCTCAAGACGGCGCTGCCGAAAACACGCATCGTCTGGTGAGCATTCGACATTTTCGCAACAGGTGCGGAAGGTCACACAGCAGCAGGCTGGATTTTGATAGTCTTGATCCGACGGCATGCAACGGCGGATAAATGCTTGCTGCGACATTCGACCAGGTGTCTGAGTACCGGAGGGTACGCTCATGCTTAACTGGCTTGCAAACCTGATTTCCCATCACGCTCCCACGCCCGAAAAGCAGGCTGAACGGGCTTTAAGCGAACTTCGAATGGGGCTTTTCCAAGCAGAGCAGCGGGTTCTGGATGCACAGATGCAGGCCGACTACTATCGGAGCCGCATCGCGTTCTGCGAGGAGGTCGTCAAGACCGGCATCGAGCAGGTTTCCGATCACCGGAAATGCCCAGCCGAAGTCTCCGTCGAAAGCCTTCGGCCCAATCTGAAGCTCACAGCTGCGCAATAGCTTTCAGCCTGGCCGGAGTTCAGCCAGGACTTACCCAGGTAATGCGCTGGGCCGACCCGTGTCATGCGGGTCGGTGGGAAGCGTATTGCGCTGGATGTCGGCGTGCAGTTTCGGCGCACCTCGCCTTCACTTCGCGCGCGGGCCTGGAGCCTGTGCCGCACGCTGATCGTCGCCGCTATCTGATATCGCGAGTGGGCCCTTCTCGGCCAACGATATCGGATCGGCACATTGCTTCGCATAGCTCACTATATGCATGCTAACGCCTACCAGGGCATCGGGTCCCGATGATGATGCACCGCTTCGTCGATGTGCTGCATCCACCCGGCGGGCGCCATAGTCGGCATCGCGGACGGATGCGCGTCTCCGGACAGCTGCTGTTGCGCCACGTTGCCCGAAACCTCGATGCGCTGGCGCTGGGCCGCGAACCGCACGTGCAGCACGGCGGCGAGCGCGCGATCAAAGGCATCCGCCTCGTCGTCGACGGGCACGATTGCCGCGAGCGACTTCGCGAACTTCGATGCGCCGTTCACCGCCTGGTTGTCGAGTGCGCCTTTGTGCAGCGAGAAATCGCGTTGCACGTCCGTCTTCAACGCCTCGATAGCCATGGCGACTTTCTCGTACGCCCGGGCGGGCGCTTCGACGTGATTCTGAAGGTCGGGGGCGCACATGGTCGGGATGTCCGCCAGCACGTTGCGGTCGCTGTTGACGTTTGCTGCAAGAATCTTGATGTACGCGACCTCGACGGCGAGCACGCCATCGCGACGGCGGCAGCATGCGTGCGCGCGCGCAGCGCCCTGCATCGCGGACGCAAACGACGTGAAATCGCGCAAACGCAGATGCTTTGCGGCGCAATCGAGAACGGCTTCGGGCGCCAGCCGTAACTCATGCGCCACCGACAGGCTCGTCTTCATCATCCGCAGAAGAAGATCGGACCATTCGTCCCGACGGCACGCCGTCATCGAACGCTCGTTCGTCGCGGCTCCGCGGTCGCGTCAGATCAACGCATCTTAACCTTGGCCGCCTTTCATCATAGTTACATGCCCACGCCGCGCGCTGTATCCAGTTCGCGCAACCCGCCGCTCGCCGGAATCAGAAGCAATGCTATGGCTCGCGGCGAGCCAGCCATTGCGCGACGTTGATGGCATACCGATGCGTGTCCCGCAGCGCCTGCTGCTCCGTCTGCATTCCATCGCCCGGCGGTTCGTCGACGAAACTCGGGCAACCGAGCCGCGCGTCCCAGTTGTAGTCGGCGAAGTGGTGAAAGGTGCTTTGCGCGACGGCGGGTCCGCCGCGATCGGATGGCTCGAACGCCACGGCGAGATTGAAGCGCTTGCCGCTTATTTTGCTTTTGCCTTGCGCGATCACGCGGGCCGGCTCGTCATCGGGCGCATCGACAGCTCCCTCGTGCGGGTGCGCGGGCAGGTACCGGATCACGCCACCCGGCGCTGCCTCGTTGCGCAACAGTGGATGCGTCGGCCCGACGACGGCAACTTCCTGAAAATCGCCATTCGCGCCCGAATGAAAATTGGGCCACGAGATGTGCGTCGAGTACGGATCATCGCAGACACATCGCGACGGGTCCGGGTCCACGTTGCGCGTATGAAAGTGATTCGCCTTGCCGAGCGCCTCGAGACTGCACAGCGAACTGCCCACGTCCATGTGATCTCTGGCGAGCAGCAGGCCGCGGCCCGACTGCCGGAAGCGCGTAATTCCCGCGCAGTCCTCCGGGGTCAGGCCATCGCCCTCATCGACGGCAAAGAGCCACATTTCGTCGAAGCCGGTTTCGTCGAGACGGGACAGCACGGTATCGGGCTGCCCGCGCTGCTCGCGGTCTCTCGCAACGACGTCGAACGCAGGGTGTCCGTCAGCATCCGTATGCGTGCGCAGCAGTTCCGCCAACTGGCTGAACCGCGCGATCGACCAGTCATCGGCAGCGGACGGGATGGTGGTTTGTAGCAGGATCTTGATGGGTTGCATGATGGCCTGATGTCACGTCAATGGGGCAGCATAACCCCTGGGGGCAGCGAACGTGACCGTCTGGCGCGACACAGCGGTGATGCTTCGCGAGCGCCGCGTTCGTCCACGCGCACGTTTCATCGTAGGCAAAAACGCCGCGCCGCGATAGGCGCGCATGCGGATACACGGTGTTGTCCGAGGGGCACCTATCCGGATGACACGGGCGCCCGATGCCGGATAGTTTTTCTATCCGACTGCTACAGATCTTCTCGTTTGTCGCGCTGCCTGCCAGCGACGATAGTTCAGTCACCGGACGCAATGCAGATTTTGGATAGCCGGTCCGACGACTCAACATCAAACGAAGGAGCATCATCATGAAGCTGACGAACAAGATTGTTCTGGTGACGGGCGGCACGTCGGGCATCGGCCTCGAAGCGGCCAAACTCTTTCGCGACGCGTGCTGACGGTGACAGTACCTTCAGCATTCGCCGACAAGTGGCTGCTCTGGCGCCTCGAATCTTTCCAGAAGCAGCATCCGTATTACGACCTGCGCATCGACACCAGCAGTCATCTGCTGAACGATTCGGCGGCAGCGCTCCAGACGGCCATCTCTGGCAACGGCGTTGCCCTCGGCAGAACCACGCTCGTCGAACGGGACTTGGCCTGGGGGGCGGCTCGTGCGGCCGTTCAATGAAATACAAAGCTGTGAGCTTGCGTACTATCTGGTGTTCAGAAAGGCGAGCGAAAACGCCGCGCCCGTCGTGGCATTCAGAGACTGGCTGATGGCTGAAACCGGAACGCGATGAGCCATCGCTTTCAAACGATCGACATGTCACCACTTCAATGTTCGTGCATGGCATGAGCTTAAATAGTTGCGCACGCGCCGATTGCGATCATCACGCGCACGCTTGTCATTCGCACCCGGTCATCCGTCATCCGGCAAATCGGATCGATTCGTCAGACGGGAAAGGGAGACAAACGCGATATGAGCACCTGGCTGCATGAACTGCCATTGGGCTGGATGGCACTCTTTATGTTCGCTGCAACGTTTCTGGCGGGCGCGATCATTCACGGCGTCATCGGCTGGCTGGCAGCGCGTCAGCACCGGCACACCTTCATGGCCGTTTCGCCCGGCCTGCTCTCGCCCATCGGCGTCATCTTCGGTCTGCTCATCGCCTTCACGGCCGCGCAGGTCTGGACCGATACGGAGCGCGCCAACGCCGCCATCAACGCGGAAGCGGGCGCGCTGCGAACGGTCGTCATCCTGTCGGCCGTCTTGCGGCAAGACGAACAGGTGCAGTTGAGAACGCTGGTGCGCGACTACATCCAGTACACGATCACCACCGAGTGGCCGAAGATGGCGCAAGGCGCCGTCACGCTGAAAGTCAGTCCGCCCACGCTGAACAAGGCGCTTCAGTTCACACTGGCGCTGACCGCCGATACGCCCGGGCGGCAGGCAGCCCAACGCCAGGTAATGGAGTCGCTGCAACAGGCGCTCGAAGCGCGCCGCCAGCGCATCCTCATCAGCGCCTCGGAAGTGAGTGGCGTCAAATGGGCGTGCCTGTCTTTTCTGGCCGCGTGCCTCGTTGTGACGATCGCCCTCGTTCATTGCGAAAACCGGCTCACGTCCGCCATCGCAATCGCGCTTTTTTCCGCGGGTCTCGCAACGAGCATGTTGCTGATCCTCGCGCACGATCGTCCCTTCACAGGGGAAATCGCCGTCACGCCCGAACCGCTGTTGCAGGTGATGCCCCCGGATCATTGATCGATGAAGCAGCGATCGATGACGCAGCGCTGACACCAGGGTAAACATCCACCACTGCATGAAGTCCTTTTTAATGGTTGGTGTACGGAGTATATTCGCAGTCATGCTCATATGCACGGGACGGAGGAAGACATCATGCAGTTCCATCTCAACGGTTTCCGCGTCGGCGATCCGACCATCGAGCCCGCTGCGCCAGGCGCGCCTCGTGTGGCGATGCCCGACGCGGTCGATGTGCTGATCGCCGGGAGCGGTCCTGCGGGTCTCGTGCTCGCGGCGCAACTGTCGCAATTCCCGACGATCGCGACGCGCATCGTCGAGCGCCGCAATGGGCCGTTGCTGATGGGACAGGCGGACGGCGTCGCATGCCGGACTGTCGAGATGTTCAATGCGTTCGGGCTCGGCGATCGTTTGCTGCGAGAAGCGTATTGGGTGAACGAGACGGTCTTCTGGCGCCCCGATGCGACCGACCGCGACACGATCAGGCGTACGGGACGCGTTCAGGACACCGAAACAGGCCTGTCGGAGTTTCCGCATGTCATCGTCAATCAGGCACGCATCCAGGACTATCTGCTCGACGTCATGCGCCGTTCCGAGCAACGGCTCGAGCCCGATTACAACCTGGAGGTTGTCGATGTGCAACGCGACGACTCGCACGACTATCCCTTGAGCGTCACGCTGCAGCGCACCGACGAATCGCGGGCGGGCGAACAGATCAACGTGCGCGCCCGCTATGTCGTCGGCTGCGACGGCGCGCGCAGCCGCGTGCGCACCGCCATCGGGCAAACGTTGCGCGGCGATGCCGCGAATCATGCATGGGGCGTGATGGATGCGCTCGCGGTCACCGACTTTCCCGACATCCGGCTGAAGGCGGCCATTCAATCCGCGAGCAAGGGCAATCTCCTCATCATTCCACGCGAAGGCGGCTATCTGGTCCGCTTCTATGTCGATCTCGGCGAGGTCACGCAGGACAATCGCGACACCATCAAACAGACCACCGTCGATCGCATCATCGAGACGGCGCAGCACATCCTGCATCCATATTCGCTCGACGTGAAGGAAGTCGCGTGGTTCTCGGTGTATGAAGTGGGGCAGCGTCTGACCGACCGCTTCGACGATGCCGTCACGAACGATGGAACGCGTCGCGAACCTCGCGTGTTCATTGCGGGCGATGCGTGCCACACGCATAGCGCGAAGGCGGGGCAAGGCATGAACGTGTCGATGCAGGACGGCTTCAATCTCGGCTGGAAACTCGGCGCGGTATTGCTGGGACGCAGCGGCGCCGACCTGTTGCGCACCTATTCCGACGAGCGCCAGCCCATCGCGCAGGAACTGATCGATTTCGACAAGGAATGGTCCGCGATGATGGCTGCCCCGCCGAAGGACGCGAACCGGCCGGAAGCGGGCGGCGTCGATCCCGCTGAACTGCAGGCCTGTTTCGTTCGCGCCGGCCGATACACGGCGGGTGTCGCGACACATTATCAGCGAGGCATGCTGACGGGCGCAACGACGCACCAGGCGCTCGCGAAGGGCTTGACGATCGGCATGCGCTTTCATTCGTCGCCCGTCGTGCGCATCGCTGATGCGAAGCCGGTTCATCTCGGGCACGCCGCGCGCGCCGATGGCCGCTGGCGCCTGTACGCGTTCTCGGACGCGAACCGGACTGCGCTCGATGCGCTGTGCGAGCATCTCGCCACATCGCCCGACTCCGTCTTGCGGCTCGTCACGCCCGACGATGCCGACGCCGACAGCGTGCTCGATCTGCGCGCGATATTGCAGCAGCCGCATCGCGATGTGCGTCTGGACGATTTGCCCGCATTGCTGCTGCCGCGCAAGGGCCGCTATGGTCTCATCGATTACGAGAAGGCATTTACGCGCGACCCAGCGGCTGATATCTTCGGCGAGCGCGGCATCGACCGCGAACGCGGCGCGCTCGTCGTGGTTCGTCCGGACCAGTACGTCGCGCATGTTCTTCCACTCGACGCATACGCGGAACTGAAGGCCTTCTTTCAGCCGATCTTCCGCCTGCCCTAATTCGCTTCAGCACCGCGACATTGCCCATCAAACAGAACGATCCCAAAGCGCTCGCGAAATTCACGGGCAGCCTCGTGCGCCGCGCGCAGCAGCGCCACGTTGCTATATGGCTCAGTGAAGTGTCCGCCGAGATCACGAGCGTCCAGTACGCGGCGCTCGAAATCCTGCAGGCGACGCCCGGCGTCAATCAGCGGCAACTCGGCGACGAACTCGACGTGGACCGTTCGACCATCGCCGATCTCGTCGCGCGCATGGTTCGCAACGGTCTGATCGAGCGCACCGATGATCCCGACGACAAGCGCAGCTACGTGCTGTATCTCACCGCAGACGGCAAAAAGCAGCTGGCTCTGTTGCGCCCGCGTGTCGAAGAGGTCGAGCGCGTTCTGACTGCGGCGCTGACGGCGCGCGAATCCCGGGAGTTGCGGCGCCTGCTGTCGGCACTGTTGCCGCCACAGGTATAGCGCGGCTTATCGTTAAACGTAGGCAACCTCGGCGCGACCACGCAGTGCGCGCGCGCCGATCGAACTGTCGCGACGCGATTGACCACACGACGATCGAACCGTACGCGCGCGCAAACCCGGCGCAAACCCGGCGCAAATCCGGCGCAAATCCGGCGCAAATCTGGCCCGAAAAAAATACTTGATCCGGGCTCTATTCTTTTGGCAGACGGTGCCGATAACACCGCTCATAAGTCCCGCCAGACGAGGCTCATCATGCCATTCGACCTTACCGCCAGCCGCCCCACCCGATTCAAACGTCCGCTGATCATCCTGGTCGGCTGTGCCACCGTACTGGCGAGCCTGTCCATCTGGGGTCGCGTGCCCGCCGATGCGCTCGCCGACGCGGATCGCGAAGTCGCCCAGTTCGGCCCCGCCCGTCCCGGCAGCGCATGCACGGCCGAAGGCGCCGTCTCGCGCGATGCCGGCGGCACCTTTCTGATGTGCTGGAAGCAGGTCTGGAGCCGACCCTAGCCGTCCGCCCGCATTGCCCCGCGCATTGCTGCGCGTGTGAAGCCGCGCGCGCTTCCGTTGGGAAGCGCACGCAGCGAAGTGACGGGCGTTTGCCTGTTACTTCAGACGTTGTACGATTTTCCCATCGATAACGATAAAGGGAGGCCTCATGGACACAACCTTGAGGCAGACGCTGGCGGGCGCTTTTCTCGCCACAGGGTGCCTGGTGTCGGCGCCGTCGCACGCGTACAGCGCCGCCGATGACGCCGAGGCCCAGGACCGCGAAGTGAAAGCGGCCTACGATCGCGGCTATAAGGCGGCGAAAGACGAACTCGCCCGGCAAGCGGCAAAAGGCACGGCCGACAATGCCCCCGCCGCGGCCGCGACGTCGGCGCAAAAGACGGCGGCCGAGCCGGCGCGCAAACCCATCCTCGACATCAAACACGTCTATAGCGACGCGAGCGATGTGGAGACGGTGCAGGAGGTGCCCGTCACGTCCAAGCCGCTGCCTGACGACGCAACTGCATCAGCAACTGCGCCTGCAACCACGCAGGCAGCCGCGCAACCCGCGGCGCAATCTGCCGCGCCCGAAGGGGATGCCCGCAACGCGCCGCCGAAGGCTGCGGCCCGTCGTCCGTCGACGGCAGTCGCCGACGCTGCGGCAGATCCCGACGCGCTGCCAAAGCCGCAACCGGTGCAGCGCGCCAGCGTGCAGCCGCGCAATGCCGGTACGGGTCGATCGACGGGACGTGTGCTGCGGCAGGACGCGCCGCCCCCGGAAGAACTGGCCGACGACGACTACGACACGCCCATGCCGCGCAGGGCACAGGTCTATTCCACGGGACCGCAGTACATCCAACCACGAGCGCAGTACGCGCAGCCGCGAGCGCAGTATGCCCAGCCGCAGGCGCAATACGTGCAGCCGCAGATGCCGCAGATGCAATACGCGCAACCGCCCGTATCGATGCAGCCGCCCCGCGTGCAAACCTACGGCTACGTGCAGCGGCCGACCTACACCGCGACACGTCCATACACGTACTACGGGCCGCCCGCTGCATGGGCCGACGAGTATCAGCCCGCGCCCTATGCGGGCCAATGGTACTGGTCGCCGCAGTATGGACGCTGGCTTTACTACTGATGTTTCGCGAGCCCGAGCCGGGAAAAGACCGAAAAAAAAAGCCCGGCGATTGCCGGGCTGGAGAGAGCATGAGGCTGCCGCCGGACTTCGACGGCAGCTTCATCGCCGATGACGACTGCGATTACTGACCCGTGTAGCCAACCGGCACGGTCGAGTTGTTCTTCGCGACCGTCGCGTTGTTCGACACGATGTACTGCGGCACTTCCGTCAGCGTCAGCGACACCTGACCGTTCGTGTACGGAACCGTGCTGACGTTGCCGTAACCGTCGATCTTCGTCACGTTGCCCGACGTACCCGCGTTGTCGACCTGCAGCGAGTAGCTGGTCGAGTACGTCTGGCTGTACGTGCCGTTGCTCGTCGGCCACTGGCTGTTGCTGTGCGTCCAAGCTGCCGTGACGACCTTGCCGTTGCCAAGCTGCTGGAACGCATAGGCGAACGTACCGGCCGGCGTGTTCTTCACGCGACCCAGCGTGTTCGTGCCATCCAGCACGCGGGTCATCGCTGCAAACGCCATGGCTTCAGGCTTCGGCGACAGGTTCGATGCACCGAACGCGCCATTCGCGTTGTTCAGATCGAAGAACGAACCGTAGCCCGTTTCGCCCGGATAGTCCGCACCGTAGAACAGCGTCGTCATCTGCGCGCCGCCGCCCAGCACGATGATGTGCGAGCGCACGCCAACGGCAGCATGAGCGAACAGCTGGTTCTGCGACGGGCCCGATGCGTACGTGATGCCCGGGTCGTAGCTCGTGCCTGCTTCCGTGAAGAACAGCTTCATGTTCGGCTTGCCCGCCTGCATCACCGAGCGCAGCTGTGCCACCTGGTTGTCGAGCGCGTTGAGCTGGTTCGCCGGATCCGGGTCCGAGTCCTGCAGTTCAGGCGGATGCGACGGGAAAGTACCCGCGTTCCAGTAACCGTGCGTCGACACCGCGTCGATGTAGTTCCACAGGCCCAGCGCGCCGAACTTCTGCAGATAGCCCGTCGTGCAGGTGTCGCAATGCGCGGGGAACGGATTGCCCGTGCCCATCACGATCGCATTCGGATCGGTCGAGTGAATGCCCTGGTAAGCGGCCTTGTACATCGCGACGAAGTTCGCGTCGCTATCGGCCCAGGCGAGGCTCGGCTCCCACGTCACCTGATAGTAGTTGTTCTGCTGGTTCGGATAGTTGGCCGCGCGGATCAGGCTCGTGTCCGTGCCGACCTTCGCCATGAAGCTCTGGTACTCGTTCAGATCCTTCGGTGCGTAGTAGCTGTCGGTGTACTGACCCGTCTTCGAGTTCCACGCCGGAATGCCGTCCAGACGCACGATGCGCATCTGATCAGGATTGGCCTTGTAGAACGGAAGCAGGTCGTTCACGCTCGGCGTGTACGTGTTCGGGCCGTTCGGCTCCATCGCCGACTGCTCGCGATCGTCGATCGTCCACGTAATGCCCAGGGCGTGCAGCGCGGCGATGTTGCCGTTGAAGCCCTGCATGCCGAAGCGATGCTGATCCTGATGCGCGTACGTCGGGGTGCCCAGCACGGATGCCAGGTTCGGCAGCACGCCGAACGTCGCGATACCCGTCGGACGCGTGCCGCTCTTCGGCAGCGTGCCGCCCTTCGAGCGCAGCGTGGCCGTGAGCGCGCCGTAGCCGGACCACGTCGACGTACACGAGATCGTGTTCGTCTGCACGCCTGCCGCCACGGGGAAGCTGCCCTGCGACTTGATCGCGCCGTTCGAGTCGGCGATCGACCAGACCACGGTATCCGCGCTCGGCGCGTTCGTCGTGATGGCGAGCTTGAACGGCGTGTTGTTCTGGAACACGCGCAGACCGTCGGTGGTCGGCGTGTCAGCCGTGATCAGGCCATTCGGCGTGCCGCCTGGGCGACGAGCATGGGCAAATAGGTGATGCCGACGGATGCGGCCGCAATGTGCAGCTCGGGCTTTTCAGGCACATCTTTAGCCACGGCCGCGACGGA